>NZ_JBEXCY010000222.1:0-18842 GCF_040605515.1 Dactylosporangium sp. NPDC005572
GACGCGCTGCAGTCGGTGCCGGACGTGCGCATCATCGGCCCGAAGTCCACTGTGGCGCGCCGCACCGTGCCCGCCGGCCTCGGTGCCCTGCGCGACGACGACGTCGGCGCCGACCTCGACCGCGCGCCGTGCCTCGGCGAGGTCGGTGACCTGCACGATGAGCACGGCACCGGCGTCGCGCACGATCCCGGCGAGCGGCTCCGGCTCCCCGAAGGACAGCATGACGGCCCGGGCGCCGCGCTCCAGCGCGAACCGCACCGCGTCCGGGGAGGCGGCCCAGGTGAGGAACCCGGCGCCCCACGGCCGGTCGGTCCGCTCGGCGACGATCGCCAGCTCACGCTCCAGCCACCCGCGGTCCCCACCGCCGACGAGCCCGAGCCCGCCCCCGTTGGCGACGGCCGCCGCGAGCGCACCACCGGCCGACCCGCCCATGGGCGCGAGCGCGATGGGGTACCGGATCCCGAGCAGTTCCGTGAACGACGTGACGAGCCCCATGCGCCCATCATTCCGCGTCAGGCGATATAGGCGTTCTTGTGCCCGTCGGAGAAGCTCCACGGGATCGGGATGAGCCGGTCCGCGAAGTCGTACGCCGCATGGTCGGGCACGGCGACGGGGGCAGCGACCACGTGCCGGTACACCACCATCGTCACCACCTCGGCCGCGCCCCGCCCGCGGACCTGGCGAACCGCCTCGGCCAGGTTGCTGCCGGTGTACACGTGGTTGTCGATGATGAGGACCCGCATCCCGGACAGGTCGCCCGGCAGCCCGTCCAGGCACAGCTCGGCACCGCCACCGTTGCGGCGCCCGGAGATCGGGGCGTCGACGAAGTACAGGCGCTGGACCCGGTAGTTCAGCGCCAGGATCGCCGCCGGAACGGCACCGTCGGCCAGGCCGATCACCACGTCGGGGCGCAACCGCTGGACCTCCGGGGCCAGTCGCTTCACCCCGGCCAGGACCGAGCGCCAGGCATAGCGGCGGCGGACGCGCAGCGTGATGGGGAAGAGGGCGAGGATGCCGACCACGAGGCCCACGATGCCGACAGCGAACGACGCCACTTCCACGGCAGGCTCCACTCCGGGTGCGCGGGTGGCACCTCCGTTCCATCAAATCACCGCGGCACCACCGCGGCGCCCCGCCGGATGACGGCCGTTCGGACGAGTCACGGATGGCCGCACAGGTGGATCTTGGCGCGCTAGGCTCGCGGCGTGGTGACTCGTGTGGTGGTGCTCGGTGCCGGGTTCGGCGGGCTCGAGCTGGCGACGACCGTGGCGGCCCGGTGCGGTGACGCGGTCGAGCTGACGCTCGTCGACCGGGCCGAGGGGTTCGTCTTCGGGTTCTCGAAGCTCGACGTCATGTTCGGCCGTACGCAGCCCGAGCGGGTCCTGCACCGCTACGCCGGCCTCGGCACGCCCGGCGTGCGGTTCGTCGCGGCCACCGTCACCGCGATCGACCCGGCGACCCGGCGGGTCGAGACGACCGCCGGGGCGTTCGACGCGGACATCCTGGTCGTGGCGCTCGGCGCCGACCTGCACCCGGAGGCCACCCCCGGGCTCCTGGAGGGCGGCCACGAGTTCTACACGGTCGCCGGCGCGTTCGCCGTGCGGGACGTGCTGGAGCGCTTCCCCGGCGGGAGGGTCGTGGTCGCGGTGACCTCGACGCCGTTCAAGTGCCCGCCCGCGCCCAGCGAGACGGCGCTGCTCACCCACGAGTTCCTCAGCGCCCGCGGGCTGCGGGAGCGCTCCGAGATCTCGCTCGTCATGCCGCTGGGCACCCCGATCCGCCGTCGCCCGAGGCCTCCGCCGCCGTGCTCGCCGCCTTCGAGGAGCGCGGGATCCGGTGGTACCCCGAGCGCCTCGTGCGGTCGCTGGACGCCGAACGCTCGGTCGCGGTCCTCAGTGACGGCAGCGAGCTGGAGTACGACCTCTTCCTCGGCGTGCCCGTGCACCGCGTGCCGGCCGTCGTGGCCGCCTCGGGCCTCGCCGTCGACGGCTGGATCCCGGTCGACCCGGACACCCTGGAGACGGCGTTCCCGGGCGTGTACGCGGTCGGCGACGTGACCAGCGTCGGCACCCCGAAGGCCGGCGTGTTCGCCGAGGGCCAGGCCGCGGTCGCCGCGCAGCGCATCGTCGCCACCGTCCGGGGCGAGTCGGCCGACGCCACGTACGACGGGCGTGGCATCTGCTACCTCGAGTTCGGCGGCGACCGGGTGGCGAAGGTCGACGTCACGTTCCGGGCCGGTGAGCGGCCGGTCGGCGGCCTGCAGGGCCCGTCGGCCGACCTGGCCGCCGACAAGCACGCCTTCGGCACCGACCGCATCCGCCGCTGGTTCGGCCGGGAGTGGGACATCTAGCCGGCTTTGGTCGCGGCCTATCGGCTCCAGACCCGATCTAGGGTAGTCCGGCAACGAGGATCCCCACCATCCGGCGGGCGTCGTACCGCGCGTCGCTGCCCGCGCCGATGCACAGGTTGCCGACCGCGCGCAGCAGCTGGTACGCGTCGACCGACCGGATCCCGCCGGCGTCGAGCAGCGCGGCGCAGACCGGCAGCAGGCGGTCCAGGAACGCCGCGTGCAGGGTCTCGAAGGCGGCGTCGTCGGAGCGCAGCGCCTCGGCGAGGCCGTGCTTGGTGACCAGGAAGTCGACGAACAGGTCGATCCAGCGGGCCAGCGCGGTGCGCGGGCTGTCGCTCGCCGCGAGCAGGTCCGGGCCGGCGGCCGCGCACGCCTCGATCTGGTGGCGGTACACGGCCACGATCAGGTCCGCCCGCGTCGGGAAGTGCCGGTAGATCGTGCCGACGCCGACCCCGGCCCGGGCGGCGATGTCGCGCACGGGCGCGTCGACGCCCGACGCGACGAAGGCGGCGGCCGCCGCGTCGAGCAGGGTCGCCTCGTTGCGCCGCGCGTCGGCCCGTTTCCCGGCCAATCCGACCTCCCGCTTGGCAAACGGAACCATGTTCCGTATGTTCGGAGTAGCGGAACACGGTTCCGCTTGCCGTTCAAGCATGCCAGATCGGGAGGCATCATGCAGTACCGCAGCCTCGGCACCACCGGCGTCCAGGTCAGCACGCTCGTGCTCGGCGCCATGAACTTCGGCCGGCTGGGCCGCACCACACCGGACGAGGTCACGGCCATGGTCGACGCCGCCCTCGACGCGGGGATCAACGTCGTCGACACCGCCGACATGTACGGCCAGGGCGAGTCCGAGGAGCTCGTCGGCAGGGCGATCGCCGGACGCCGCGACGACGTCGTGCTGGCCACCAAGGCGGGCATGCCGATGGGCGACGAGCGCAACCACCGGGGCGGCTCGCGCCGCTGGCTGGTGACCGCGCTGGAGGCGAGCCTGCGCCGGCTGGGCGTCGACCACGTCGACCTCTACCAGCTGCACCGCTGGGACCCGGCCACGAGCGACGAGGAGACCCTGTCGGCGCTGACCGACCTGCAGCGGGCCGGCAAGATCCGGTACTTCGGCAGCTCCACCTTCCCCGCCTACCGCATGGTGCAGGCCGAGTGGGCCGCCCGCGAGCACCGGCTCAGCCGGTACGTCACCGAGCAGCCCAGCTACTCGATCCTCCAGCGCGGGATCGAGGCCCACGTGCTGCCGGTCGCCGAGCGGTACGGCCTGGGCGTGCTCGCCTGGAGCCCGCTCGCGTCGGGCTGGCTGTCGGGCGCGGTCCGCGCCGGCCGGGACATCACCACGAGCCGCTCGGCGTTCATGCCGCAGCGCTTCGACCTCACCCGCCCCGCCAACCAGGCCCGCCTGGACGCCGTGGAGCGGCTGGCCAAGGTCGCCGACGAGGCCGGCCTGACCCTGATCCAGCTCGCGCTCGGGTTCGTCACCGCGCATCCGGCCGTCACCGGTGCGATCGTCGGCCCGCGGACGATCGACCACCTGCGGTCCCAGCTGGATGCGGCGGATACGGTACTGCGGGCAGACGTCCTCGACGCGATCGACGCCATCGTCCCGCCGGGCGTCGACCTGGCTCCCGACGAGAAGTTCGACACCCCGCCGGCCCTGCTCGACCCGGCGCTGCGCCGCCGCCGCATGACATGATCGGTCGATGGAGTCCCGTCACCTGAGCGTGCACATCGACCGCCCGGTGTCCGAGGTGTACGCGTTCGCGTCCGACCCGGCCAACCTCCCCCGCTGGGCGCCCGGCCTGGGCAGCGCGGTGGTCCACGAGGCCGGCGCCTGGTACGTCGAGACCGCGGAGGGCCGCGTGAAGGTCACGTTCGCCCCGCCGAACGAGTACGGCATCCTGGACCACGAGGTCGTGACCCCATCCGGCGACACGGTGTACGTCCCGCTGCGGGCCATCGCCGACGGCCTGGCGACGGAGGTCGTCTTCACCCTGCGCCGCACCCCGGGCATGACCGACGCCGAGTTCGAGCGCGACACCGGCCTGGTCAAGCACGACCTGCTGCTGCTGAAGCAGGTCCTGGAGGCCTAGGGCCTCGCCACCCTCCGCCGCCGGACACCGGCCCCGGCCGGGTCAGGCGTCGGCGGCCAGCCGGCGCAGGGTGGCGAGGCCCGTCACGACCCGGACCCGCGGACCGGACGCCAGGTCGCGCCGGGCGAGCGCGGCGGCGGCCAGCGACGCCAGGTAGAACACCGCGCCGAGCAGGCCCACCCACCAGCCCCAGATCGGCACCAGCGCGAGGGACGCCACCGCCGCCACCGCGTTGAGCACGACGTAGCAGCGGGCCAGGCCCAGACCCAGCCGCCACGCCCACAGCCGGTCCCGGCGCAGGCCGTCGCAGGCCAGGCCGGTCGCGACCGCCAGCCCGACGCCCACCACGGCCTCGCCGGCCACGATCGCCGTGACGGCGCCGTGATCGGCGAAGGTGTAGAGGACGACGTCGAGCGGGCCGAGCACCGGGCCGACGATGCCGAGACTGAGGAGCCAGACCGCGCCGCGCAGCAGGACCGAGACGACCAGACCGCCCAGCAGCCAACCATCCTTGAACATGTTCAAAACTCTACACGCAGTCCCGCGCCCGGCGTGTCACAGCCGGCCGGGCTGTCTTGTCCCATGGACATGACGAACACGACGGACACGACGGACACGACGAGCTCGGAACGGACCTCGGTGCTGATCACCGGGGCGAACAAGGGACTGGGCCTGGAGACGGCCCGCCGGCTCGGCGCGCTGGGCTGGACGGTCTTCCTCGGCTCGCGGGACGGGGAGCGGGGCCGGACCGCCGCCGCGAAGCTGGCCGCCGATGGTGTGGCGGCGGTGCCGGTCACCCTGGACGTGACCTCCGACGCCTCGGTGGATTCGGCGGTACTGCAGGTGCGCGCGCACACCGACCGCCTGGACGTGCTGGTCAACAACGCCGGCGCCCCGGGGCGCGCCGTCCCGCCCGCCGACGCCACGGCCGCCGACCTGCACGCCGTGTACGACACGAACGTCTACGGACCGGTCCGGGTCACGCACGCGTTCCTGCCCCTGCTGCTGGCCGCCGACCATCCGCGAGTGGTGATGGTGACCAGCGCCGGCGGCTCGTTCGCGGTGGTGACCGACCCGTCGCAGCCCGTCTCGCGGATGCACGAGCTGGCCTACAGCTCCTCGAAGGCGGCCCTGAACATGCTCACCGTCCGCTACGCCCAGGCCCTCCCCCGGATCCGCTTCAACGCGGTGACACCCGGCGAGGTGGCCAACCACACGTTCGCCGCGACGGACATGAACGGCCACCGCGGCCAGCTCACGGTCACCCAGGGCACCGACCCGATCGTCCGCCTGGCGACCCTGCCCCCGGACGGCCCGTCGGGCATCTTCGTCGACCGCCTCGGCCGCATCGCCTGGTAGGCCCGTCGTCAGACACCGCCGTCGACGGCGATCACCTGCCCGGTGATGCCGGTGTTCGCCGCCGACGCCAGGAACACCACCGGCGCGGTGACCTCGTCGGCGTCCAGGAACCGCCCGAGCGGGATCGCGTCGGTGCACCCGTCCGGCACCGCTGGCCGCCACCCCCGGCTACGAGCGGCTGGCCCGGCCGGTCGGCCTGCTCGACGGTCACCGGCCCAACCTGGTGCGGTACGTGCTGAGCGACCCGCGGGCGCGCGCGGCGTACCCCGACCGGGACCGGGTCGCCGACCAGCAGGTCGCCTGGCTCAAGGGCGAGGTCCGCCGCAACGACCCACACGCGGCCGAGCCGGCCGCCGACCTGACCGTGCTCGCCGGGCCCGCGTTCGTCGACCGGATGGCGGCGCCGGCGGGCCCGACCGACCGTACCGGCGTCGACCGGATGCTTCACCCGGAGGCCGGGGCGCTGCGCCTGGCGTACGAGATCCTCGACCTTCCGGACGCCGACGAGCAGCGGCTGGTCGTCCTCCTCCCGGCCGACGACGCGACCGCCGCCGCCCTCGACCGGCTGGCCGGGCGCCGGCCGGGGGCCCTGCGGGCGGTGTGATCAGGACGACCGGCGGGCCTCGTTGAAGGCGCGGGACAGGGACCAGGCGTCGGCCACCGGGCCGAGGTGACGGAGCTTGTCGGGGTTGATCACCATGCGGATCGCCTGGACCCGGCCCTGCGCCACGTCGAGCGTGAAGGCGTTGAGGACCTTGCCGTCCGCGGTGCGGAACAGGGCGCCCGGCTGGCCGTTCAGTGCGTGCGGCTCGACCGTGACGCCGATGCGGGCCAGCGGCGCGGCCACCGCGGCGAGCAGCCGGGCCACGTGGTCCGCGCCGAGGATCGGGCGCTGCAGCTGCGGGGCCTTGCCGCCGCCGTCGCTGGTCAGCTGGACGTCGGCGGCGAGCAGTTCGCGCAGGCCGTCGAGGTCGCCCTCCCGGAAGGCCTCGAAGAACCGCTCGGCGAGCTCGTCGCGCTCGCGCCGGTCGGCCTCGAACCGCGGGCGGCCGGCGTCCATGTGCCGGCGCGCCCGCACGGCCAGCTGCCGGCACGCCGCCTCGGAGCGGCCGACCGCCGACGCGATCTCCGGGAAGCCGAACCCGAAGACCTCCCGCAGCACGAACACCGCCCGTTCGAGCGGGCTGAGCCGTTCGAGCAGCAGCAGCGCCGCCATCGACACCGAGTCGGCCAGCTCGGCGGCCCGCTCCGGGTCCTCGTACGGGTCGGTGAGCAGCGGCTCCGGGAACCACTCCCCGACGTATGCCTCCCGCCGGAAGCGCGCCGAGCGCAGCACGTTGATCGAGACGCGGGTCACCACCGCCGACAGGAACGCCTTGGCCGACTCGGGCTCGGTCCCGGAGGTCCGGTACCGCAGCCACGTCTCCTGCACCGCGTCCTCCGCCTCGCTGACGCTGCCGAGGATGCGGTACGCGATCGAGAAGAGCAGCGGCCGCAGCTCCTCGAACTCCTCCATGACGACCACCTTCCACCGGGATCCGGACCCATGACACGGCAGCTCGGCCCGTTGTGACATGACACTCGACAGAACGGTGGCTTCCGCGAAGGTCGGGCGATCTGCTACCGATGGAGGAGGCGGAGGTGGTGATGCTGGACGGTCCGGTGGTGGGGGTGCTGTCCCCGTTCGCGGGCGGCGTCTACTACGGCACGCTGCTGGCCGGGATCAGTGCCGCCGCGGCCCGTGCCGGGAGCCGCACGCTCGTGGTCCAGACGCTCGACGCTGCCGCCTCGATCACGGTCAACGGCGGGTCGCCCGAGTTCGACGCGCCCGTCGCCTGGGACCACGTCGCCGGGTTCGTCGTGCTCGCCGACGCCGTGACCAGCCAGTACATCGAACGCATCCGGGCCTCGGGGAAGCCGGTGGTGCTGCTGGGCCATGACGACGGGCACGACGACGGGCACGACGACGGGCACGACGACGGGCGGGCCGCACTGCCGGCCGTCCTCGCCGACAACGGCGCCGGGATCCGCGAGGCCGTCGCGCACCTCGTCGCCCACGGGCACCGGCGGATCGCGTTCACCGGCAACATCACCGTGACGGACGTCGCCGAGCGCTACCAGGCGTACCGCGAGGCGCTCCTGGCCCACGGGATCACCCCCGACCCGGCCCTGTTCCTGCCCGCGGTCGACAACCTGGAGAGCGGCGTGACCTGGGCCACGCCCGAGGCGCTGCGCGCCGGGCCGCCCGCGCCGGCGATCGTGGCGGCGACCGACCGCAACGCGATCGGCGTCGTGCGGGCGATGACCGAGGCCGGGCTGCGCTGCCCCGACGACTACGTGATCACCGGGTTCGACGACCTCGAGGTCGCCGCGTTCCAGGAGCCGGGCCTGGCCAGCGTCCGGCAGCTGCTCGGCGAGATGGCGGCCGAGGCGGTCGGCCTGCTGCTGCGCGCCGTCGCCGAGCCGGGCACGCCCCCGGGCCGGCCCCGCATCCCGACGGCGTTCGTGCCGCGCTCGTCGTGCGGCTGCGCCGACACGGCCGCGCACCCGGCCGGCGCCGCCCCGGGCGAGCCGGACCGGCTCGTCGAGCGGTTCTCGGTGCTGCTGCCGCCCGAGGCGTACCGCACCCCGGAGGACCTCGACGCACTCCGCGACGCCGGCGCGCTGGCCAAGGCCGTCATGGCCGCCGCCGCGGCCGGGGACCGGCCCGACGTGGTGCCGGCGGCGCGGGCGCTGATGCGCATCTACGAGCTGCGGCCCACGCCGGAGAGCCTGCGGGTGCTGTCCCGGGCGGTCCAGGAGTACACCCGCAGCCTCGATCTTCCCGTGCCGGCCGCGGCCCGCCGGGTCGACATCTGCGTGCAGGACCTGATCCTGGCCACGGCGCGGCTGCACCACCGGGCGCAGTTCGGCGAGCGGTGGCGGCTGCGCTCGACGATCAGCGCGCACTACGAGCTGAGCATGGCCCTGCTGTACGAGCGGGGCACCGACCCGACGACCCTGACGTGGCTGGCGGTGACCCAGGCCAGCAGCGGCGCGGTCGGCCTGTGGACCCCCGACCGGCAGCTGCGGGTCCCGCCCGCCTGGCGGCGCCGGCCCGGCCCGCCGATCGGCCCGGCGGTGCTGCCCGTCGCGCAGTTCCCGCCGGCTGAGCTCGTCGCGGCGGCCGGGGCGGACGAGGCGGTGTTCGTGGTACCGGCGAAGGTCGGCGCGAGCGACCGCGGGCTGCTCGCGATCGTCGACGTCGTCGACAGCCGGGTCGAGGACGGCCGGGAGCTGGTGAACCAGTGCGCGGCGCTGTTCACCGTCGCCCTGGACCTGCGCGAGCAGGAGGAGCGGCTGCGCCAGGCGGCCCTGTCCGACACGCTCACCGGCCTGCCCAACCGGGCCGCGTTCGTGGAGACCCTCCAGGGCGCGGCGAGCACGCCGAGCCGGCACTTCGCGGTGCTGTTCCTCGACCTCGACGGGTTCAAGCAGGTCAACGACACGCTCGGCCACGCGGCCGGCGACGAGCTGCTGGTCCACGTGGCCGAGCGGATCCGCCGCTCGCTGCGCTCCGGCGACGTCGCCGCCCGCTTCGGCGGCGACGAGTTCGTGGTGTTCCTCGACGAGGTGACGGCCCAGCCGCAGCTCGACGAGATCGCCGAGCGGCTGCGGGCCACCATCGCGGCCCCGTTCCACCTGGCCGGCCGGATGGTCCGGATCGGGGTGAGCATCGGCGCGACCACCCGCGACAACCGAGACACCGCCGACGAGATCCTGTCGGCCGCCGATGCCGCGATGTACCGCGTGAAGGCCGGCACCCGCTGACGCTCACACGTTCACGGCGCCGGTGGCCTCGCCGTGTTTCACGTATGAGGCCCCGATGCTCCAGGCGCCGGAGCCTCGGTCGAGGATGGCGTCATGGCCATCGTGGAGCGCATCAGGAACTTCGTCGACGACCGGGTGATCCCGGTGGAGGACGCGCTGGACACCGACCCGCAGGCGCGGTGCGCTCCGCGTTCGCGATGACCGAGCCCGCCCCGGGCGCCGGGTCCGACCCGGCGGCGCTGACCACGACCGCCGTCCGCGACGGCGACGACTGGGTGATCGACGGGCGCAAGTGGTTCATCACCGGGGCCGACGGCGCCGCGTTCTTCATCGTGATGGCCCGCACGAACGACGACGCCGCCACCATGTTCCTCGTCGACGCCGGCACCCCTGGCCTCACCGTCGGGCGGCACATCGGCACGATGGACCACGCCTTCACCGGCGGGCACTGCGAGGTGACGTTCGAGCGGTGCCGGGTGCCGCAGGAGGCCGTCCTGGGCGAGGCCCACCGCGGCTTCGCCCACGCCCAGGTCCGGCTCGCGCCCGCCCGCCTCACCCACTGCATGCGCTGGCTGGGGCTGGCCCGCCGGGCCAACGACATCATGCTCGGCGCCGTCGTCGAGCGGGAGCTGTTCGGCAGCCGGCTCGCCGACCTCGGCCTCGCGCAGCACCTCATCGCCGAGAACGAGATCGACCTCGCGGCGTCGCGGGCGCTGATCCGCACCGCCGCCGCGGTGCTCGACGAGGGCGGCCGCGGCGGCGCCGAGACGTCGATCGCCAAGACGTTCGTCTCCGAGGCGGTCAACCGCGTCGTCGACCGGTCCGTGCAGCTGTGCGGGGCGCGGGGCGTCTCCCACGACCTGCCGCTGGCCCGGTTCCTCGCCGAGATCCGCCCGTTCCGGGTGTACGACGGCGCGTCCGAGGTGCACCGCTGGGCGATCGCGCGGCGGGCCGTGCGGCGGTACGAGCGCACACACGGAGCACCGCGATGATGCGATTCCGGCGGTGGGCGCCGAGCCCGAGCTGGTCATCCCGTCGATGATCAGCGACGGCGGCCGCACCCAGGGCACCGTGCAGCGCTTCGTCGCCGTCACAGGCCGAGTGACCGGCCGACGACCTCCTTCATGATCTCGGTCGTGCCGCCGTAGATCGTCTGCACCCGGGCGTCCAGGAACGCGCGGGCCACCGGGTACTCGCGCATGTAGCCGTAGCCGCCGTGCAGTTGCAGGCAGCGGTCGACGGTGCGCTGCTGCAGCTCCGTGCACCACCACTTCGCCATCGCCGCGGTCTCCGCGGTGAGCTGCGGCTCGACCAGGCACTGGTCGAGGAACACGCGGCCGATGCACAGCTCGGTGGCCAGCTCCGCCAGCACGAACCGGTTGTGCTGGAAGCTGCCGATCGGCGAGCCGAACGCGTGGCGCTGCTTGCAGTAGGCGACGGTCTGCTCGAACACCGTCTCGGCGCCGGCGAGGGCCGCGACGGCGATGGAGAGCCGCTCGTAGGGCAGGTTGCGCATCAGGTAGGCGAAGCCCTGGCCCTCGGCGCCGAGCAGGTTGGCCGCGGGCACGCGCACGTCGGAGAAGAACAGCTCGGCCGTGTCCTGCGCCTTCTGCCCGATCTTGTCGAGGTTGCGCCCGCGGTCGAAGCCGGCCATCCCGCGCTCGACCACCAGCAGGCTGATGCCGCGGTGGCCGGCCGCCGGGTCGGTGCGGGCCACGACGATGACCAGGTCCGACAGGATGCCGTTGCTGATGAAGGTCTTCTGCCCGTTCAGGACGTAGTGCTCGCCGTCGCGCACGGCGGTGGTGGCGATGCCCTGCAGGTCGCTGCCGGCGCCCGGCTCCGACATGGCGATCGCGGTGACGATCTCGCCGGAGCAGAAGCCGGGCAGCCACCGCTGCCGCTGCTCCTCGGTGGTCAGGTCGGTCAGGTACGGCCCGATGATGTCGTTGTGCAGCCCGAACGCGGGGCCGCTGGCGCCGGCCCGGGCCAGCTCCTCGGTGAGGACGGCGTTGAAGCGCCGGTCCGTCACGCCGGCCCCGCCGTAGTGCGGATCGACGAAGAAGCCGAGCAGGCCCGCCCGGCCGGCCGCCCGCCACACCTCGCGGTCGACGATCCCGTCGTGCTCCCAGCGCTCGTGGTGCGGGGCGATCTCCTTGTCGACGAACGCCCGGACCAGCTCGCGGAACGCCCGGTGCTCGTCGGTGTGGATCGTGCGGTTCACGTCGGCTCCATCGGTGCGCGGATTTGATATTTGATACTGACGCCTGCCGGCACCTCGCGGCAAGCCCCATTTTGTTAGTCACGATTCTCAGTGCCGAGCTGCCGGCGGCGCGCTACCAGCGGGTGGCATTCCCAAGAAGTTAACGCTGCTTTACAGTGCCGTGCAGAACGACGAGGGCCCGCGCCGGGTGCGCGGGCCGATCAGCCTGGCACCTCCGGTACCGCCGGACCGGCCGCACACCGGCCCGGCGGTACGCGCCATCCCGCGCCTTCCGTACGCGAGCTGTCCGTCGCCGCCCCCACCCCTGCGGGCGGCGACCACGTCTTCGAAATGAGGAACCCATGCGCCGGTCTCCCGCGGTCCTCCTCGTCGCGCTCCTGGCGACGGCCGCCGGCTGCGCCTCGGAAACGCCCGCACCGTCAGCGTCAGCCACATTCTCCAAACCGCCGATCGTCGTCGGCTTCCTCAACCCGTCCGGCGGGCCGGTCCCGCAGCCGGGCACCGACACCGGCGTCAAGGCGGCCCTCGCCTACGTCAACGGCGAACTCGGCGGCATCAACGGCCACCCCCTCGAGGTCGTGACGTGCGACACCGACACGACGCCGGAGCGGGCCCAGTCGTGCGCGAACACGTTCGTCGAGAAGAAGGTCGTGGCCGTCATGGACGGCTACAACCTCTCGTCGAGCGCGGCCCTGCCGGCCCTCACCGCCGCCCAGATCCCGCTCGTCGGCATGATCCCGTTCGACTCGGTGACCGGCGCCAAGGCCGAGAACCGGGTCTTCTTCGCCGCGCCGCAGGCGTCGTTCCTCATCGGCGCGCTGCAGGCCTTCAAGTCCGAGGGCAAGCGGTCGGTGACCCTGGCCCTGGTCGACACCCCGTCGTCGCACCAGACCATCGACAACCTGCTGCCGGTGCTCGCCAGGACGCTCGGGATCGACGCCAAGGGCATCTACTTCTCCGCCACCAACCCGAACTTCACCGCCCTGGCGTCGACCATCGCCCAGGCCAACCCCGACGTCGGCGGCCTGGTCGCCGCGCCGAGCGAGGCGGTCTGCTCGGCCCTGGTCAAGGCGCTGCGGCAGCTGCAGTACAAGGGCGAGATCTTCACCGCCGCCTGCACCGACTACATCAAGAGCTCACCCGCCCAGGCCGCCGGCGGCGCGCTCTACTCCTCGAACTGGCTGCCCGCCGCGGCCAAGTACGCGCCGGCCGACGTGCAGACCGAGCTGACGCTGGCCGAGAAGTACATCACCGGCGTCAGCGGCGGCACCCCCGGCTACTACGCCTACGGCGAGTTCGCGCTGTTCGTGACGTTCGCCAAGGCCCTGGCCGCGGCGCCGGACAGCGACCTCACCGGGGCCGGCGTGCTCAAGACGCTCAAGGCGCTGAAGGACTTCCCGAGCTTCCTCGGCCCGAAGCTCACCTGCGGCAGCGCCACGTCGCCGAACTGCACGACCCAGATGCTGCTGTTCGTGGTGCAGCCCGACGGCACGGCCAAGCCCGTCACCGGCACCTGGATCTCCCCGGTACCCCAGGTGCTCGCCGCCATCCCCGGAGCGGTGTAACCCGAACCATGGACCAGGTCCTGCTCTTCGTCACGCTGGGCTTCGCGGCCGGCTCGGTCTACGCCGTGATCGCCGCGTCGATCGTGTCCCTGCACGCCGCCACCGGAGTCCTCAACTTCGCGCAGGGCTCGTTCGCCCTGTGGGGCGTGTGGGTCGTCGCGGAGCTGCGGCGCAGCGGTACCCTCGTGCTGCCCGCCGGCTCGGTGTCGCTCGGCGCGGCGCCCATGACGGCCTGGGCGGCCGTCGCGATCGGCGTGCTCTGCACCGCCGCGCTGGCGCTGGCCGCCCACTGGCTGGTGTTCCGGCCGCTGCGCTCGGCGCCACCGCTGTCGCAGGTGGTGGCGTCGGTCGGGCTCATGCTGGCGATCGCCGCGCTGGTGCCGCTGCGGTTCCCGACCGGCGGCGCCCTCGCGGAGCCGCTGCTCACCGACCGCACCCTGGCGGTGGGCGGCACGTTCCTCAACGTCAGCGACCTGGTCCTGCTCGGCGTCGCGGTCACGGTGGCGGCGGCCCTGTCGGCGTACTTCCGGTTCACCCGGTGGGGCGTCGCCACCCGGGCGAGCGCGGAGGACGAACGCGCCGCCCGGCTGACCGGGCTGTCGCCCGACCGGCTCGCCGGCGTCATGTGGGTGATCACCGGCGCGGCGACGTCGGTCGTGGCGGTGCTCGCCGCGCCGACGCTCGGCCTCGACCCGATCGGCTACATGTTCTACGTCCTGCCCGGCCTCGCCGCCGCGCTGCTGGCCCGGCTGACGTCGGTCGTCACCGCCTGCGCCGCCGGCGTGGCGATCGGCTGCCTCCAGTCGATCCTGCTGCTGCTGAGCACCAACGACGGCTGGCCGGCCTGGGCCCAGGCCGGCTTCGGCGAGGCGTTGCCGTTCGTCCTCGTCGTCGTCGCCCTGGTCGTGCTGGGCCGGCACATCCCGGCCCGGGGCGCGCTGGGCACGGTCCGGATGCCGGCCGTGACCCTGCCGCGCCGCCCGTGGACCGCGGCCGCCGGGCTCGTCGCGGCGGCCGCCGCCGCCGTCGCGTTCACCTCCGGCAGCTGGCGGTTCGGCGTGGTCACGTCGGTCATCATGGGGCTCGTCGCCCTGTCGCTGGTCGTGCTCACCGGCTACCTCGGGCAGATCTCGCTCGCCTCGATGGCCTTCGCCGGCACCGGCGGGTTCGTGCTGTCCCGGGCCACGGTCGCCTGGGGCGTGCCGTTCCCGCTGTCGATCCTGCTGTCGGCCGGCGTGGCCACGCTCGTCGGCGTCGCCGTCGGCCTGCCGGCGCTGCGGATCCGGGGCGCGCAGCTCGCGGTGGTGACCCTGGCCGGGGCCGTCGCGCTGCAGCAGCTCGTGTTCGCCAACCCGGCGCTGACCCCGTTCGAGGGCAACCTCATCGACGGCCCGACCCTGTTCGGCTGGGACCTCGAGGTGCGCCGCGGCACCGACCTGACCACCGCCGCGTTCTCCGCCACGGTGATCGTGATCGTCGGGCTGCTCGTCGCCGTCGTCGCCCGGCTGCTGGCCGGCGCGACCGGCCAGTCGTTCCTGGCGATCCGCTCCAACGAGCGCGCCGCGGCCGGCGCCGGCATCGACGTGGCCCGCACCAAGCTGGCCGGCTTCGCGCTGTCGGCGTTCCTCGCCGGCGTCGGCGGGTGCCTCATCGGGTACAGCCGCTCCCAGCTGTCGGTCGAGTCGTTCAACGTCGTCGTCGGGCTCAGCGTGCTGTGCATGGCCTACGTCGGCGGCATCACCCGCATCGGCGGCGCCGTCATCGCCGGGCTGATCGCCCCGCTGGGTGTGCTCTACACGCTGCTCGGCACGACGTTCGGCCTCGGCCGCTACTACACGCTCATCGCGGCCTGCGCGCTCGTGGTGACGGCCGTGCTCAACCCGTCGGGGATCGCGCACCTGGTCCGTCGTCGAGGGGCGACCGCATGAGCACGCTGTTGAGGACAGAGGCGCTGACCGTACGGTACGGCGGCGTCCTGGCCAACGACGACGTCAGCCTCACCGTCGGCGAGGGCGAGGTCGTCGGGCTCATCGGCCCGAACGGCGCCGGCAAGACCAGCCTCGTCGACGCGGTCACCGGGTTCACCCCGGCCGGCGGCACCGTCAGCCTGGCCGGGCGGCGCATCGACCGGCTCGCCCCGCACGAGCGACGCCGCGCCGGCCTGGCCCGCACCTGGCAGGCCGGCGAGCTGTTCGCCGACCTGACGGTCCGGCAGAACGTCGCCGTCGCCACCGGCCGCGGGCCGCTGCGCAACCTGTGGGGCGACCTCACCGGCCGCCGCCGGCCCGGGCGCGACGTCGACGAGGTCCTGGAGCTGTTCGGCCTGCACTTCGTCGCCGACCGCCGGCCCGGCGAGCTGAGCCTGGGCCGGCAGAAGATCGCCGGCGTGGCCCGGGCGCTCGTCGGCGGCACCCGGGTCGTCCTGCTCGACGAGCCGGCGGCCGGGCTGGACACCGACGAGAGCGCCGAGTTCGGCCGGCACGTGCGCGCGGTCGCCGCGACGGGCCTGGCGGTGCTGCTGATCGATCACGACATGACCCTCGTGGCGGACGCCTGCGACCGGGCGTACGTCCTGGACTACGGGGTCGTCATCGCCGAGGGCACGCCGCAGGCGGTACTCGCGGATCCGGCCGTCCGCCGGGCCTACCTGGGATCGGAGCTGGCACCATGAGCGTGCTCCTGCGCCTGCACGGCATCACCAGCGGCTATGCCGGAATCCCGGCCGTCCGGGACCTCGACCTCGAGGTCGGGGAGGGCGAGGTGCTCGCCCTGCTCGGTCCCAACGGCGCGGGCAAGACGACCACGCTGCTCACCGCGGCGGGGGTCATCCGCCCGATGCGCGGCTCGGTCGAGGCGTTCGGCCGGCCGCTGCACCGCCGGCTGGAGCGCAACGCGCGCGCCGGGCTGATCCTGGTGCCCGACACCAGGGGCGTGTTCCACGGCCTGACCGTGCGCGAGAACCTCGCCCTCGCCCGCCGCGACAACGGCGACCGCATGCACGAAGAGCTCTTCCCGGCGCTGACCGGGCTGATGTCGCGCCGGTGCGGCCTGCTCTCCGGCGGCGAGCAGCAGATGCTCGCCATCGCCAAGGCCCTCGCCGGGCGCCCCCGCGTCCTGCTCGTCGACGAGATGAGCATGGGCCTGGCCCCGGTCGCGGTCCAGGCCCTGCTGCCCGCGGTCCGGTCCCTCGCCGACCGGTTCGGCGTCGGTGTGGTGCTCGTCGAGCAGCACATCGACCTGGCGCTGTCCGTCGCCGACCGGGCCGTCGTGCTGCACCACGGCCGGGTCGCGCTCACCGGACCGGCGGCCCGGCTGCGGGCCGACCGGCACGCCGTCGCCGAGGCGTACTTCGGCACCACCCCGACCAGCCTGGAGGCAACGCCCGATGGAACTGACCGCCAAGCAGCGCGCCGCCCTGGTGAGCATCTGCGACACCTTCACACCGGGTGACGGCGACGGCGTCCCGCCGGCCAGCCGGCTCGGCGCCGTCGACGTCATGGCCGCGCTCGTCCTGCACAACCCGCGCGCCGCCGAGGTACGGCAGTTCCAGCAGCTGCTGTCCGCCTGGGACTCGCGGGCCGTGCGGCTGCTGCTCGGCGGCGGGGCGCGGCGGTTCTCCCGCCAGCCGCAGCAGCGCCGCGAGCGGATGCTGCTCGCCCTGGCCGAGTCCGGCGTCACGCAGAAGCGCGCCGTGTTCCAGGCGCTCAAGGGCGCGGCCACCCTCGCCTACTACCTGACGCCCGGGCCGACGGGGCACTCGCCGGTCTGGGACGCCATCGGCTACCCCGGCCCGCTCGGCACCCGCGCCGACGCCCCTGAGCCGCCGCTGACCCCGATCCGCCCGTCCGGCCCTACGGTCCTCGACTGTGACGTGGTCGTCGTCGGATCCGGTGCCGGTGGGGGTACCGCGGCCGCCGTCCTCGCCGCCGCCGGCCTCGACGTCGTCGTGGTGGAGAAGGGCGAGTACTACGACGACCGGGACTTCGACGGCGGCGAGCTGTCCGGCCTGTCCCGCCTCTACGCGCCCGGCCCGGCCGTCACCGCCGAGGGCCAGCTGAGCCTGCTGCAGGGCCAGTGCGTCGGCGGCGGCACGGTGGTGAACTACTCCACGTCGTTCCGCACCCCGGCGAACGTGCGCGAGGAGTGGGGCGCCCCGTTCACCAGCGGCGAGTACGACCGCAGCCTCGACGCCGTCTGGACCCGCCTCGGCGTGAACCTCCGGCACAACCGGATCTCGTCACGCGACGAGCTCATGGAGCGCGGCCTGGAGAAGCTCGGCTGGCACGTCGACGCGATGCCCCGCAACGTCGAGGGCTGCGACACCGGCGTCGAGTGCGGCCGCTGCGGCCTGGGCTGCCGGCTCGGCGCCAAGCAGTCGACCGCCAAGACGTGGCTCGTCGACGCCCAGGAGGCGGGCGCCCGCCTGCTCGTCGGGGTCGACGTGCGCACGGTGACGATCGCGGGCGGCCGGGCCACCGGCGTCGCGGGCACCGCCGCCGGCGGGCACCCGGTGACGATCCGGGCCCGCGCCGTGGTCGCCGCGGCGGGCAGCGTGCAGACCCCGGCCCTGCTGCGCCGGTCCGGGCTGACCAACCCGAACATCGGCCGGCACCTGCGCCTGCACCCGGCCACCGGCGTGTGGGGCGTCTTCCCCGACGAGGTCCGCCCGTGGGAGGGCGGCATGCAGACCCGGTACTCCACCGAGCACGCCGACCTCGACGGCCGCGGCTACGGCGTCATCTACGAGACCGCCGCCACCAACCCGGCGATCGCCGTGTCGTTCATGAGCTGGACCGGCGCCCGGGCGCACTTCGAGCGGATGCGGTCGCTGCCGTATCTGAGCGGGGTCGGCATCATCACCCGCGACCGCGACAGCGGCCAGGTCCGGGTCGGCCGCGACGGCGAGCCCGTGGTGCACTACCGCCTCTCCGCCTACGACGCGGCGCACCTGCGCGCCGGCATCGAGGGCGCCGCCCGTATCGTCGAGGCGGCGGGCGCGGCGAGCGTCTTCTCCGGCCACCAGCGCGGCCTGACCTGGGAGCGCGGCAAGGGCTCGATCGACGACTTCATCCGGCACACGACCGCCCTGGGTACCGCGCCCGGGGAGATCGCGATGGCCGCGCTGCACATCATGGGCGCGGCCCGGATGGGCGGCAGCCGCGCGACGTCGGCCGCCGGCCCGGACGGCGCGACGTGGGAGGTGCCGAACCTGGTCATCGCCGACGCGTCCACGTTCCCGACGTCGTCGGGCGTCAACCCGATGATCTCCATCCAGGCCATCGCCCACCTGAACGCCGAGCGCCTGGCCGCACATCTCGGATGAGGTGGAGCCACGCCGGGCCCGGAGCACTCCGGGCCCGGCGCTGCTTGCTAGCGGAACAGCTCCCCGCGGGCGGCCTTGTGGAGCAGCAGCTGGGGCGGTTCGAAACGGGTCCCGT
>NZ_JBEXCY010000223.1:0-18664 GCF_040605515.1 Dactylosporangium sp. NPDC005572
GGCGTCCCGGGCCCGCTCGCCGTGCGCCTCGACTGCGCCGCGACGCAGGCCCGGCTCACCACCCGCCTGCGCGGCGCCCGCGAGTTCCTGCACGCCGCCTGACGCCGGCTGTAAGTTTCGCGAGCGCCACACCGCCGAAATTGTTTCGGCGAGGGCGCTCGCTTTGTTTCCACTTAAGTCTTGGAACAGCTTGTCACAAGCATTGACAGGCGACTATCACACTGGGACGGTGCCGAAAAGGATTTCGCCCACCCGGCGTGGGCCCGCCAATCCGCGATCGGAGCTGCACCATGCCCGGATCCCTCCCCCGCCGGCGACGATTCGCCGGCACCCCCACCGCCCGAACGATCGGAATCTCGCTCGGCGCGCTCGTCCTCGTCGCGGCCGGCCTGATCGCCGGCACGGCCTCCGCCGGCGAGCAGGGCGAGCAGGCCGCGCTCCCGGCCGGTGACCCCGCCCGGGGCCTCGTCTACAACGGCCTGCAGCGCCGCAAGGCCGGCCCGTGCGGCCCGGACCTGCTCGAGGTCAAAGGCACCGACCCCGTCATGTGCACGCACGGCCCCGACGCCGCGCCGGCCGGCCTGTCGGTCAAGACCAGCGTGCCGGCCCTCGCGGCCGCCGCGGCGCCGGCCGCCCAGGCGCTCGCCGTCTGCGAGGGTGACGGCACCAGCGGCCGCCGGGTCGAGGTGCTGTACGTGCACGGCTCGACCAGCCGCTACCAGCAGTACCTGGAGACCTTCCGCAGCCTCGCCGAGGGCGTCGACACGATCTTCAACGAGAGCGCCAAGGAGACCGGCGGCGAGCGGCACGTGCGGTACGTCACCGAGACCGTGAACGGGGCGTGCCGGCCGGTCGTGCGCGACGTGCAGATCCCCGACTCGGCACTGAACGCCAACGACTGGGCGCCGCTGCTCAACGCGGTCAAGGCGGCCGGCTACACGCGGACCGACCGCAAATACCTGCAATTTGTCGACGCCAATGTGTACTGCGGGATCGGCGGCTTCGCCGGCGACACGCGCAAGAGCGACGCGAACCGCTCGAACAGCGGCCCGGAGTACGCCCGCGCCGACAACGGCTGCTGGGTCGCGGGGGTCGCCGCGCACGAGCTCGGCCACACGCTCGGCGCCGTGAACAACAACGCGCCCAACGCCTCCGGCCACGCCCACTGCACCGACGAATGGGACGTCATGTGCTACAAGGACGGCGACGAGGTGGTCGTGCGGACCGTGTGCACCAACCGCTCGCACGACGACCGGCTCGACTGCAACCACGACGACTACTACCACACCAACCCGCCGGCCGGCTCCTACCTGGCGAACAACTTCAACGTCGCCGACAACCTGTTCCTGATCAAGGGCGGCTCCACCCAGCCGGACACGAACCTCGCGCGGTCCGCGACGGCGTCGGCGTCGTACACCTCGCCGTGGGAGTCGGTGACGGCCATCAATGACGGCATCGACCCGCCGTCGTCGAACGACACCGTGAACCCGCGCTGGGGCACCTGGCCCAACAGCGGCCAGCAGTGGGCCGAGCTCACCTGGTCGTCCAGCGTCTCCCTGCGGCGGGCGCAGGTGTACCTGTTCGACGACAACCAGGGCATCGACGTGCCGTCGAGCTGGAAGCTGCAGTACTGGACCGGCTCCGCGTACGCCGACATCCCCGGATCCTACCCGGTGACCGCCAACGCCTACATCACGGTCACGTTCACGGCGGTGACCACGGCCCGCCTGCGGGTGGTGCTGCAGTCCACCGGCACCAGCTCGGTCGGCCTGCTCGAGGTCAAGGCCTACGCCTCATGAGACACCGCATGAAGGCCGTCGTGGCCACGCTCGCGCTCGCCGCCGGCGTGCTGTTCGCCGTCTCGGCGCCGTCGGCCTCCGCCGCCGCCAAGGCCGTCTACATCCCGGCCCGCTGGACCCAGACCGGCGAGGTGCCCTGGGCGCAGAACCGCACCCGGGAGTCGACGAACTTCATCCTGCTGTGGGGCGAGAAGTCGGGCACCAACCCGGCGTCGGCACCGTCGCCGTACAACTTCGACCCCAACAGCATCATCACCCAGCTGGAGAACCTGTACTCGTTCTACGTGAACACCATGCAGTTCACGCCCGAGGCCGGGCTGCTCGCGCAGTACAAGATCATCGTCATCGTGACGAACACCTGGAACCGCACCGAGCTCAACGCGTGGGCGACCGGCGGCTCGGTGGACGGCCGGGTGGGCGTCATCAACATCGCTCCCGGCGCCGCCCTGCCCGGCTCGTGGGGCCTGGCGCACGAGCTCGGCCACGTGTTCCAGAACTACACGTTCCTCGGCCGATCCGGCTACGGCTTCACCGACGCGTCGGCGGGCACGTTCTGGGAGGCGAGCGCCGAGTTCATGGCGATGCAGGCGCTGCCGACGACCGCGGCCGGCGACCTGACGCGGTGGCTGCGCTCGGAGAACCTGTACTACTCGTCCAGTCGCCACCATTACGGCGCATGGATGCTGCTGCAGTACATCAAGGACCGGGACGGCCTGGCGATGTTCAACCGGATCTGGAACGAGGCCCGCAGCAACGAGCATCCCCTGGAGGTGTACCGCAGGATCACCGGCATCAGCCAGGCCGAGCTGAACCGGCGGGTGGGCGAGTACGCGGCCCGCACGGTGACGTACGACTTCGGCAACCGCTCGACATTGATGCCCTTCGTCAACAACGTGTACGGCGCCGGGTTCCTGCTGAACGCGTACAACGGCGGCAACGTCGAGGCGGTCAACCAGAGCCTCGGCCACTACCGCGTCAACGCGCGGGTCGCCCCGTCGGACTACGGCTTCAACAAGGTCAGGCTGGTCCCGGCCACCGACGGCGGCCTGGTCAAGCTGCGGCTCAAGGGCCACGCCGAGACGGGCGCGACCGGCTGGACGTTCGGCCTGGTCGCGGTGCGCAACGGCACGCCGCGGTACTCCCCGCTGTTCACCGGCACCGACGGGCAGATCGACTTCCAGCTCCAGCCGGGCGAGCGCGAGGTGTGGCTGGTCGTCACCGGCACGCCGAACGCGGTGCCGCACTACGCGTTCCTGGACGGGTACCCGAAGGCGCGCCGCTTCCCGTACGAGTTCCGCGTCTCGGGCGCGACGCCGTCGGGCTTCGAGCCGGGCTATGTGAAGCCGGCCGCGACCAACGGCGGGCACTGGCACAGCAACGGCGGCGGCTGGGTCGGCCCGGGCGCCAACGTGGCCGCGTCGGCCTATGTCGGCCCGAAGGCGGCGGTCTACAGCGGTACCGTGACCGGCAACGCCCGCATCGAGGGCCTCGGCTGGGTCAACGGCGGCACGGTCGGCGGCAACGCGATCGTGAAGGACAACGCGCTGATCCAGAACGGCGCGAACCTTTCCGGGAACATCGTGGTCGGCGGCGACGCCGAGTTCGCCGTCGCCTGCGGTTCGGGCACGTACCTCGCGTTCAACCCGGACCGCCGCTGCGACGGCGCCGGCGGCGAGACCGACGTCAACCCGTCGTTCACGACGTTCTCCAGCGACGCGCTGGCCATCGGCGGCGGCACCACCCCGCCGCCCACGGGCGGTCAGAACGTCGCCGGCCAGGCCGTGGCGTCGGCGTCGTACACGTCGGCGTGGGAGTCGGTCCTGGCGATCAACGACGGCATCGACCCGCCGTCGTCGAACGACACGGTGAACCCGCGCTGGGGCACGTGGCCCAACAGCGGCCAGCAGTGGGCCGAGCTGACCTGGCCGTCGGCGGTGTCCCTGAACGAGGCCCAGGTGTACCTGTTCGACGACAACCAGGGCATCGACCTGCCGTCGTCGTGGAAGCTGCAGTACTGGACGGGCTCGGCGTACGCCGACATCCCGGCCTCGTATCCGGTGGCCGCGAACGCCTACAACACGGTGACCTTCACGACCGTGACGACGACCCGCCTGCGGGTGGTGCTGCAGTCCAACGGCACCAACTCGGTCGGCCTGCTGGAGGTGAAGGCCTACACCCCGTAGGGTCTGACCTCCGTCGACAGCGAACGTGGGTCTGCTCCCCCCGTCGGAGCAGACCCACGTGCCCACCTACGCGTCCCTACCGCACGGCGTTGTAGGCGTTGACCTCGCCCGCGCCGTAGAAGCCGTTGCGGTTGCCGCCGGTGCACGTCGCCTCGAACCCGGCGAGCTTGGGCACCGGGTTGTAGACGCCGGTCGGGCAGGGCAGCGCCTCGGCGGTGCGCTCCAGCCACGACGCCAGCGCGCCCGGCTGCAGGCCGGGGTGCGCCGACAGTGCCAGCGCCGCCACGCCGGCCGCGTGCGGGCCGGCCATCGAGGTGCCCTGCTTGTAGCCCCAGCCGTTGGTCTTCGTCGTGGTGTTGAACGTGGTCGACAGGACGGCGTCCGAGATCGTCGACGGCGAACCGAGGTTACGGAACCGGGTGTCGCCACCGGGTGCGGTGACGTCGACCACGCCCTGACCGTACGAGGAGTAGTAGCTCTTCATGCGGGTCGGCCCGGTCGCCGAGACGGTGACGACGCCGGGCGCCTCGGCCGGCAGGTCCACGCAGGCACCGGTGATGGTGCGGTCCTCCACCGGGAAGCTGCCGTCGTTCGGGCTGGTGCTGTCGGTGAACTTGTGCTGCAGGTCCACGTTCGAGTTGCCCGCGGACGCGACGTTGAGCACGCCCTTGCTCTGCGAGTAGCGGATCGCGCGCTGGACGGCGAGCCAGACCGGGCGCTGCCGCGCGTCGTTGCGGCAGTTGAACTCCCACGGGTCGATGAAGTAGCTGTTGTTGGTGACCTGCATGCCGTGGTCGGCGGCCCAGAGGAAGCCGCAGACGGCCGCCTCCGGGTAGATGAACCCGTCGTCGTTGACCACCTTGACGGAGGCGACCTTCACGCCGGGCGCGACGCCGGCGACGCCCACGCCGTTGACGGCTGCGGCGATCGTCCCGGCGACGTGGGTGCCGTGGTCCGAGGTCGTCGGGTTCCAGGCGGCCTCGCTCGAGTCGACCACGCCGCCGAGGCAGGACGCGCTCTTGTCCTTGGCGATCTGCGTGGCCAGGTCGGGGTGGGTGCTGGAGATGCCGCTGTCCAGCACGCCGACGACGACGTCGGCGCTGCCGGTCGTCACCGCGTGGGCCTGCGGAACGTCGATCTGGACCATGTCCCACTGCAGGCCGAACAGCGGCTCGCCGGTCGGGTCACCCGCTGCCGTGGCTACCGTGGCCGCCGCGACGTCGGTGGCCTCGACGGTTGCGCTGTCCTCCAGGGCCGTGCCCAGGCCGGTGGTGGAGGCGACGGCCTCCACGCCGGCGCCGGCCGCTGCCGTCTCGAAGCCCGGGTTGGTCGACCGGGCGACGAGGACGCCGATCTGGGCGTAGTCCGCGACGACGGTGCCGCCGGCCGCGGTGACCCGCGCGGCTGCCCGCTGCGTCGACTGGCCCTGCGGCGCCAGGACGAGGTAGGTGGTCTGCGGCCCTGCGGCCGACGCCGACGTCGGCAGGGCGGCGCCGGTCAGGGCACCGGCGGCGAGCGTCGCGACGCACGAGGCCGTCAGGACCTTGCGACGAGGGAGTTTCACGGTGTTCCTCCGTTGGAACTGTCCGATGGCGAGCCGGTGCTGTAGCACCGGCGCCGCGAGCGTCCCAGCCGGGGATGCCGGCAATCCACGGGAACAACGTTTCGTTACGCAAATTATATCGAAGTTCGTAAAATGGACAGGCTTCATCGGCTCCGCGGCGCCCGGAGCGTGTTACCGGAAAGGGCGTGACATCGGCCGTTCTTGTTGCGTCGCCGCCGGAGGCGGCATTCCGGGGTCGTCACCGTTGCGTCGCCGCCGGAGGTGGCATTCCCAGGTCGTCACCGTGGGAGCAGCGACCGGAGGACGGCCGCCTCGCGGGTGCGGCCCTGGCCCTCGTACAGCGCGAGCGCCGAGCGCCGGGCCGCCGTCGCTTCGGCGTCGCGGCCGAGGGCCACGAGGACGTCGGCGAGGTGCGTGAGCGTGCCGGCCTCCTCGTAGGTGTCGCCGAGCGCCCGGCGCAGGTCCAGCGCGGCACGGTAGTGCCCGAGGGCGTCGGCGGGCCGACCGCCGTGGTGGGCGATGTACCCGAGGCTGTCCCTGGTGTACGCCTCGATCTCGCGGAACCCGTGGGCCCGGCTCACCGACAGGGCCCGCCGGCAGTACTGCTCGGCCGGCTCGAACTCCCCGACGCGGGCGTGGTACCAGCCGGCCGCGTTGAGCGCCTCGGCCTCGCGGGCCGGGCTGCCGAGTCCGGAGCGGATCCGCAGGTTCTCCCGGGCGTGGTGCAGCGCCTGCCCGTCGTCGCCCGCCCGCTCCCAGGCCAGGGCCAGGTTGAGGTGGGTCTGGGCCTGGCCGTCGGCGTCGCCGGCCGCCGCGAAGCCCGCCGCGGCCCGCTCCAGGTGGTGCAGCGCGAGCTCGTGCTCGCCGAGCGGGACGTGCGCGCGGCCCAGCAGCCGGTGGCACAGCGCCGCCGCGGCCGGGTTATCGGTGGTGGCCGGGAGCGCCGCGCGCAGGGCCGCGACCCGCTCGGCGAGCCGGCCGCGGCGCCACTGGAAGGTGTCGAGCGCCCAGGCGAGGCGCCACACCGCGGCCCGCGAGCCGTGCTCGGCCGCCGTGCGCTGCGCCGCGGCGAGACACTCGTGCTCGGCGGCGAACCAGTCCATGGCGCCGGAGGCGGTGAAGGAGCGGGTGACGGCGACGCCGTCGAGTGCGGTGCGGTGCGGTGCCAGGGCGCGGTCGGAGGCCACGGCGGTGTCGGCGTACCAGGCGGTGAGGCGGTCCCGGGCCGCGGCGACCGCCTCGGGCGGCTGGTCGCGGGCGCAGCACTCGGCGGCGTAGAGGTGCACGAGGTCGTGCATGCGGTACCGGCCGGGGGCGTGCTCCTGGAGGAGGTGGGCGGCGGTGAGCCGGCGCAGCGCCGCCCGGGTCGGTCCGGCCGGCTGCCCGGTGAGCGCCACCGCCGCCGGCAGCCCGATGTCGGGCCCGGGCGCGTCGCCCAGCAGCCCGAAGATCCGCGCGAGGGCGGGCTCCAGGGCCCGGTAGGAGACGGCGAAGACGGCCCGCAGGTCGGCCCCGAGGTCGTCGGCGTCGAGGGCGTCGAGCCGCGCCGCCCGGTCGCCGAGCTCCTCCGCGAGCGCGGCCAGTGGCAGCGCCGACTGGATGCGGGCCCGGGCCGCGACGATGCTCGTGGCGAGCGGCAGCCCGGCGCAGTGGGCGACGAGCGCGGCGGCGGCCTCGGGCTCACGCGCTGCCCGGCCCCGGCCGACGTGGTGCATCAGCAGCTCCCGCCCTTCGGCGCTGGGCAGCGCGTCGAGGGTCAGCGGCCGGGCGCCCGCGGCGGTGACCAGCCCGGCCAGCTGCTGGCGCCCGGTGACCAGGACCATGCAGGCCGGGCTGCCGGGCAGCAGCGGCTCGACCTGGGCGGTGCTGCGCGCGTTGTCGAGCAGCACGAGCATCCGCCGGCCGGCGAGGAGGCTGCGGTACAGCGCCGCCCGGGTGTCCAGGTCGTCGGGGACCTCGCCGGGTGCGACGCCCAGGGCCTCCAGGAAGCCGCGCAGGGCGACGGTCGCCGGTACCGGCGCACCGGCCGGGTCGAAGCCGCGCAGGTCGGCGTAGAGCTGCCCGTCGGGGAACCGCTCGGCGTTGCGGTGGGCCCAGTGCAGGGCCAGCCAGGTCTTGCCGATGCCGCCGGTGCCGCCGATGGCCGCGATCCCCATCGTGTCCGCGGCGGCGATCCGGTCCAGCTGCGCCAGCTCCCCGGCCCGCCCGACGAACACCGCGGGCGGTGCCGGCAGCTGCCGCGGCGGGTTGCGGGCCGACGCGGGGACGACCGGCGCGACGACCGGGGCGAGCGTGCCCGCCAGGACCTGCTCGTGGAGTCGCTGCAGCGCTTCGCCCGGGTCGCTGCCCAGTTCCTCGCGCAGCCGCGCCCGGGCCAGCCGGTAGTGGGCGAGGGCGTCGGCGGCGCGGCCGACGCGGTACAGGGCGAGCATGAGCTGCCCGGCGGTGCGTTCGTCGAGCGGGTGCGCCTCGGCCCGCGCGAACAGCCCGGCCAGCGCCTCACCCGCCCGGCCGAGGCGCAGCCGGACGTCGTCGCGGTCCGCTTCGGCGGCCAGCCGTTCCCGCTCGGCGGTCGCCCGCAGCAGGTTGAAGTACGGCGTGTCGAGGCCGGCGAACGCGGTGCCCCGCCATAGTCCGAGCGCCTCGTCGAACAGCGCCGCCACGGCCTGGTCGCCGTCGGCGGCGCGGGCCCGCGCGCACAGGTCGCGGAAGCGGTGCAGGTCGACCGCGGACGGCTCGGCCGCCAGCAGGTAGCCGCCGGCCCGCCGGATCAGCGCCGGCCCGCCGTCGAGTGCGGCGCGCAGCCGGGACAGGTAACTGTAGAGGGTCGGCACCGCCCGTCGCGGCCTGGCGTCGCCCCACACCCGCTCGACCAGGTCGCCGGTGCGCACCACCCGGCCGGCGTCGGCCAGCAGCGCCGCCAGCACGCCCCGCTGCCGGGCGGGGCCGACGGCGACGGGTGCGCCACCGCGGACGGCCTCGACGGTGCCGAGCAGCCGGAACTCCAACGTCGCCTCGACCATCCTTCTGCGGGCTGGGGCCGCCGATTCAAGGTTCCTTCAACGTTTGCGCATCCATGGTCGCGCATGGTGGTCCCATCACAGGAACCGGCCACGGGGCGGTACCTATGAACGCGGTTGCCGCGGCGTCGTGTCCGAGTGTCAGCGGGGGCGGATACGGCACCACCGTCTACAAGTGGTGCAGCTGCCGGGACCTGCCCGTCAGGTCCGCCGATGAACGCGCCGGGCCCGGGATGTCCCCGGCCCCGGCGTGTCGTCGTCTGTCGGGTCCCCGGCCGTTCGGTTGTCCACCGTAAGATCGACACTTATCGTCGGCTCATGTCTGGTGGACGCTGGTGGCGGCGGCTCCCGGTCGTCGCGGTCGTGTTGATCGGGGCCGTCCTCGTGGTCGGCCGGGCGGAAGCCGCCCCGTGCACGGGGGTCACCTGTTACAGGTACTGGGCGGACATCACCATGACGGCGGCGCTCGATCCGCCGACGCCGATCCTGCCCGGTGAGCTGCACGGCTACACCGTGCGCGTGACGAACACCGGCTGGCGCACCGGCGGGCTCTCCGCCCCCGTACCGTATCCGGGCCCCGACTCGGGCCTCGTCGTGGTCGGGGGCTTCGGCGCGCCGGACGAGGTCCCGGTCGCCTACACCGTCAACAGCGGCGTGCCCTTCAACTGCCGGTACATCGGCCCGTCCTGCGGCGTGGAGGTGCTCCCGAGCGGCGCGTCCGGCGAGTTCACGTTCATCTGGCGGGCGCCGCGCACGCCGGGCACCTACACGATCCGGCTCTGGATCGACAGCTACCAGTGGACCGAGTACGACGAGACGAACAACAGCCTCACCCTGACCTACGAGGTGACCCCGTGATCCGCCGCCTGCTGCGCCTGTTGCCGGCCGCGCTGGTGCTGCTGTGGCCCGTCCCCGCCGCGGCCGCCCCGTGCACGAGCGCCACCTGCTACCGCTACTGGGCCGACCTCACCGTCACCGCGGCCGTCACCCCGTCGACCCCGATCGCCCCCGGCGACACGCACTCCTACACGATCCGGGTGACCAACACGGGCTGGCGCACCGGCGGCTTCTTCGGACCGATCCAGTGGCCCGGGCCCGACTCGGGCCCGGTGTGGGTGGGCTTCGGCCGGGTGCTGGGGCAGGAGAGCGCGCTGAGCATCCAGAACGACAGCGGGGTGCCCTTCAGCTTGAACACGCTCGGCCCGGCCTGCGGCGCCGACCTCCTCCCTACGGGCACGACCAGCCAGTTCACCGTCTCCTTCCGGGCGCCGCTGACGCCTGGGACCTACACCATCCGCATCACGGCCAACAGCTTCGGCTGGACCGAGTACGACGAGACCAACAACAGCACCACCCTGACCTACGTGGTGTCCTGAACGCGGCGTCCCGCGCGGACATCACGGAGAGTTCTTGCCGTCGTGGAGCGTCAGCGTGAAGCCTTGTGGTCGCCCTGGGTGCAACAACCCTTCGGGATCATGGCGGACCGTGCCGTGGCGCAGACCCGCAACCCGGCCCCGCGACGACAACGCTTCGTGATCATGCGGGGCGGCCCGGCGTGCCGGTCGCCGGGGACGGACCGCCGCCGACCGGCCACGCTCAGCGCCTCAGCGCACCGCCGCCTCGGCCGGGTGCCAGGTGATGCTCAGGCCCTCGGGGGCCAGGTCGACCGTGATGACGGCGCCCGTCTCGGGCTCGTCGCGCAGCAGCGTGCGGGCGATCGGCGTCTCGACGCGGCGCTGGATGTAGCGGCGCAGCGGGCGGGCGCCCAGCACCGGGTCGAAGCCCTCCGCCGCGATGTGGTGGCGGGCCGGCTCCGTCACGCGCAGCTCGATGCCGCGCTCGGTCGTGAGGCGGGCCCGCAGGTCGTCGAGCAGCAGGTCCACGACCTGCTCGATCTCGGCGAGGGTGAGCGGCTTGAACAGGACCGTCTCGTCGATGCGGTTCAGGAACTCCGGGCGGAAGGACACCCGCAGGGTGGCCAGGACCTGCGCGCGGGTCTCCTCGGTCAGGCCCTCCAGGAGGTACTGCGAGCCGAGGTTGCTCGTCATGATCACGACCGTGTTGCGGAAGTCCACCGTGCGGCCCTGCGAGTCGGTCAGCCGCCCGTCGTCGAGGACCTGGAGCAGGATGTTGAACACGTCCGGGTGGGCCTTCTCGATCTCGTCGAGCAGTACCACCGAGTACGGCTTGCGGCGCACGGCCTCGGTGAGCTGGCCGCCCTCCTCGTAGCCGACATAGCCCGGCGGCGCGCCGACCAGGCGGGACACCGTGTGGCGCTCCTGGTACTCGCTCATGTCGAGCCGGACGATGCTCTGGTCGGTGTCGAACAGCGCCTCGGCGAGGGCCTTGGCCAGCTCGGTCTTGCCGACGCCGGTCGGGCCGAGGAACAGGAACGACCCGATCGGGCGGCGCGGGTCGCGGACGCCGGAGCGGGCCCGCACGATCGCGTCGGCGACGGCCTGGACCGCCTCGTCCTGGCCGATGACCCGCTCGTGCAGGATCTCGTCGAGGCGCAGCAGCTTGTCCCGCTCCCCTTCGAGGAGCCGGCTGGTCGGGATGTGCGTCCAGCGGGACACGACCTGCGCGATCTCGTCGGGCGTTACCACCTCGCGCAGGAGGCGGTGGCCGCCCTGCTTCGCGGTGAGCCGCTCCTCCTCGACGGCGAGCTTGCGCTCCAGCGCGGGCAGCTCGCCGAGGCGCAGGCGGGCGGCGCTGTCGAGGTCGTAGGCGCGTTCGGCGGCGTCGGCCGCGCGGCGCACCCGCTCGATCTCCTCGCGCAGCTCCTGGACCTTGCGGATGGCCTGCCGCTCGGCGTTCCACTGCGCGCGCATCGCGTCGACCTGGGCCCGCCGGTCGGTGATCTCGCGCTGGATCTGGTCTCGGCGGGCCAGGCTCGCCGGGTCCTCCTCGTGGGCCAGCGCGGCCTGCTCCATCTCCAGGCGCATCAGGCGGCGGGTGGCCTCGTCCAGCTCGGCCGGCTGCGAGTCGATCTCCGTGCGCAGCATCGCGCAGGCCTCGTCCACGAGGTCGATCGCCTTGTCCGGCAGGAAGCGGTCCGGGATGTACCGATGGGAGAGCCGCACCGCCGCGATGAGCGCACCGTCCTGGATCCGCACGCCGTGGAACACCTCGAACCGCTCCCGCAGGCCGCGCAGGATGGTGACGGCGTCCTCCGGCGACGGCTCCTCGACGAGGATCGGCTGGACGCGCCGCTCGAACGCGGCGTCGGGCTCGATGCGCTGCCGGTACTCGGCGAGCGTGGTCGCGCCGATCATCCGCAGCTCGCCGCGGGCGAGCATCGGCTTGAGCATGTTCCCGGCGTCGAGCGCGCCCTCGGCCGCGCCGGCCCCGACGACGGTGTGCAGCTCGTCGATGAACAGCAGGATGCGGCCTCCGGCCGCGGTGACCTCGGCGAGGACCGCCTTGAGCCGCTCCTCGAACTCGCCGCGGTACTTCGCGCCGGCGACGAGGGAGCCCATGTCGAGCGCGAAGATGGTCTTGTCGCGCAGCCCCTCGGGCACGTCCTGGTCGACGATGCGCTGCGCGAGGCCCTCGACGATCGCGGTCTTGCCGACGCCGGGGTCGCCGATGAGGACCGGGTTGTTCTTCGTCTTGCGCGACACGATCTGCACCACGCGGCGGATCTCCTCGTCGCGGCCGATGACCGGGTCGAGCCGCCCGGACCGGGCGTCGGCGACGAGGTCCCGGCCGTACTTGGCGAGGGCCTCGTAGGACGCCTCCGGGTTGGCGGAGGTGACCCGCTGGGCGCCGCGGATGCCGGTGAGCGCGCCGAGCAGGTGCTCGCGGGTGACGCCGGCGTCGCGCAGCAGCCGGCCGGCGGCGGTCTGCGGGCCCTCGTCGACGAGTCCGAGGAGCAGGTGCTCGACCGACACGTACTCGTCCTTGAGCCGCCGGGCCTCCCGGTCGGCCGCGTCGAGCAGCCGGGCCAGCCGCTGGGTGATCATCACCTGGCCGGGCGCGGCGCCGGGGCCGGACACCGAGGGGCGGCGCTCCAGCTCCGCCTCGTCGCGCTCGCGGAGCATCTCGCTGTCGGCGCCGAGCACCTCCAGCAGCCGCGGTACGACACCCTCGGGCTGGTCGAGCAGGGCGAGCAGCAGGTGCTCGCCGTCGACGTCGGTGTGGCCGAACCGCACGGCCTTGGTCTGCGCGTCGTGGACGGCCTGCTGGGACCGTTCCGTGAGCCGGTTGAAGTCCATGGGGCACCCTCCGGACAACGCGATGGCACGGCATGAGGTGTCCGGCGGCCCGGGCCGCCGGACACGGAGAGCGGGCGGTCAGCCGCCCCGCTTACGGCCCCGTTCGATCTCGATCCGCCGGGGCTGGGCGCTGCGGGCCCGCGCGACGTTGACGGTGAGCACGCCGTTGTCGTACGACGCCTCGACCCGGTCCCCGTCGATGTCGTTCGGCAGGTCCACGACGTACTCGAACTCGCCGGACTGGCGGTTCTGGCGGCGCATCACGCCGCGGCGCTCGCGCTCCTCGAACGTGCCGGAGATCCGCAGCTCCTCGCCGCGCATCTGCAGCTCGATCTTCTCGGGGGACACGTTGGGCAGGTCCACGTCCACGACGTAGGCCTGCTCGGTCTCCTCGATGTCGACCGGCGGGCGCAGTGCCGCCGCGATGGCGGCCGGGTCGCCACCGGCCGGGCCGCCGCCGAAGAAGGAGCGGATGTACTCGTCGATCTCACGGGCCGGGTCCCAGGCGGACCGGCGGCCCCGGGCGATCTGCCCACCACGCTGACGCGCGGAGAACGGTGCGAGGGTCATGACACTCGGTTCCTTCCGTGCTCGTCGGGTGACCGTCTCCATCGTCGGCCGCCGGGCCGGGCCGGCCCTCCCCTGCAACGGGTGTGAAGCGCCCGGCCACGGGTAGCCCCGGGCCGACGGAGCAGGAGGGGGCAGACCATGTCGGGAACCGGATACCACACGTTCGATTCCACAGTGGACAAGACGAATCATCTGCTCAATGAGATCGAGCAGGCGTACGGCTGGCCGCGCTCGCGCCGCAACCAGTCGTTCGCGGCGCTGCGGGCCACGCTGCACGCGCTGCGCGACCGGCTGCCGGTCGCGGAGTCCGCGAAGTTCGCGGCGTGCCTGCCGATGCTGGTGCGGGGCCTGTACTACGAGGGCTGGGAGCCCAGCCACGTACCCGTGAAGATGCACCGCGAGGAGTTCTACGAGCGGGTCCGGCGGGAGTTCCCGTTCAACGTCGACGGTGGCCTGGAGCCGCTGGTGTCCACGGTGCTGACCGCGCTGAAGCGGTTCGGCGCCGAGGGCGAGTGGGACGACCTGCGGGGCAGCATGCCCCGGGAGCTTGCGGCCACCATCCCGTGACCGCCGAGTTCCCCGACGTGGCGGGGGCCTTCCCCAGGCTCGGCGACGACCAGCTGGAGCTGCTGGCGCGCGGCGGGAAGCGGCGGCCGACGGCCCGCGGCGAGGTGCTCATCGCCGAGGGCCGTCGGGACCGGGACTTCCTCGTGGTGCTCGACGGTCTCGTCGGCGTCTACGAGCAGTACACCACCGCGGGCCGGCGGCTGCTCGGCGCGCACGGCCCGGGCCGGTTCCTCGACGAGATCGGCCTGATCAACCGCCAGCCGGCGTTCGTGTCGACGGTGGTGCTGGAGGACGGCGCGGTCCTCGCGGTACCGGTCGAGGTCATGCACCGGGTGGCGGGGCGCAACCCGGCGCTCGGCGACCTGATCGTGCGGGCCCTCATCCGCCGCCGCGAGCTGCTCGTCGGCAACGTGGCCGGGGTGCACGTCGTCGGCTCGCGGTTCACGCCGGACACCGCGCGGCTGCGCGAGTTCCTGGCCCGCAACCGGGTGCCGTGCACCTGGACCGACGTGGAGGACGACGCGGACGCGGAGGCGATGCTGTGCCGCCTCGGCGTCGGGCCGGGGCGTACGCCGCTGCTCATCTGCGGGCAGGAGACGCTGCACAACCCGAGTAACGCGGAGTGTGCCGCCGCCATCGGGCTGGCGCCGGTCGCGGACCCGCCGGGCCACGTGTACGACCTGATCGTCGTCGGCGCCGGACCGGCCGGGCTGGCCGCCGGGGTCTACGGCGCCTGCGAGGGGCTCGACACCGTCGTGCTCGACACCGTGGCCGCGGGCGGGCAGGCGGCCACGTCGCCGCTCATCGAGAACTACCTCGGCTTCCCGGCCGGGATCTCCGGCGCCGAGCTCGCCGACCGGGCCATGGTGCAGGCCGACAAGTTCGGCGCCGCGCTGCACGTGCCGCGGCCCGCGGTGGGGCTGGCGGCGGGGCCGGCGGCGGGGGCGACGCACGTGGTGCACGTCGAGGGCGGCGACGCGCTGCCCGGCCGGGCCGTGCTCATCGCGACCGGCGCCCGGTACCGCCGCCTCGACGTGCCGGGGCTGGCGGAGTTCGAGGGCCACGGCGTGTACTACGCGGCGACGTTCATGGAGACGCGCATGTGCCGGCGGGAGCCGGTCGTGGTCGTCGGCGGCGGCAACTCGGCCGGGCAGGCCGCGCTCTCGCTGGCCGAACGGGGGGCCTCGGTACGGCTGGTGGTGCGGCACGACGACCTGGGCCGGGACATGTCGCGGTACCTCGTCGAGCAGCTGGAGCAGCATCCGGCCGTCGACGTGTTCCGTCATGCGAGGGTCTGCGCCCTGGACGGCGCGGACGGCAGGCTGGGCACCGTCGTCGTCGAGCGCGTCGGGTCCGCGGCCCGCGAGCGCCTGCCGGCCACCCGCGTGTTCGCCTTCATCGGCGCCGACCCGTGCACCGGCTGGCTCGGCGGGGCGGTCGAGCTGGACGAGCAGGGCTTCGTGCGCACCGACGCGGGGCTGCGGACCAGCTGCGCCGGGGTCTTCGCCGCCGGGGACGTGCGCAGCGGCGCCATCCGCCGGGTCGCCGCCGCGGTCGGCGACGGCGCCCTGGCCGTCCGCCAGGTGCACCGGTACCTGACCGGCGAAGACTCACCCCCGGTGGATGGGCACCGCTCCCCCGGACCGGCGAACGCTGGCAGGTGAGAGGAGATCCGTCCTTGCGAGAGGAGGCTGTCGTCATGACCAACCGCACGTCCATGCCCTTCCCGGGCACCGGCCGGCCGCAAGTGCCGGTGGGCGGCGAGACCCAGGACCGTCCGGTGGTGGCGGTGGCGACGTACCCCGACTACCTGAGCGCGCAGCGGGCCGTGGACCTGCTGTCGGACCAGCGGTTCCCGGTCGACCGGGTGACCATCGTCGGCACCGGCGTCCGGCTGGTCGAGAAGGTGCTGGGCCGGATGACGGTCGGCAAGGCGGCCCTCGCCGGGGCCGGTAGCGGGCTCTGGTTCGGTCTGCTCATCGGCTTCCTGCTCGGTATCTTCGCCGTCGACGCCTGGTGGAAGGTGGTGCTCTTCGGCGCCGTCGCCGGCCTCGTATGGGGCGCGGTCTTCGGCGCGATCGCCCACGCCGCGACCGGCGGCCAGCGCGACTTCACGTCGGCGAGCGCGATCCAGGCCGACACGTACACGCTCATGGTCGACGCCGAGCACGCCGAGCAGGCGCGGCAGCTGCTCGCCGCCGGGGGCGGGTGAGCGCCGATGAGCCAGGTGAACGAGACACGCACCGACGAGGAGCTGCGCGAGCAGTGGCAGCGCGCCCTCGCCGAGGTCGAGAACACCCGCAAGTGGGCCGCGCGCAACGCCGCCGACCAGCGCCTCGCCGAACGCCTCGCGGTGTCCGCCGCCTGGCTGCCGGTGCTGGACCACCTGGACCTGGCCCTGCAGCACGCCGAGGCCGACCCGCAGTCGATCGTGGCCGGGGTCGAGCAGGTGCGCGAGCAGGCCCGGCGGGTGCTGTCGCTGCTCGGCTTCACGCCGATCGACGCGACCGGCGTCGCGTTCGACCCGCTGCGGCACGAGGCGGCCGAGGTCGACCGCGACAGCGACGCGCCGCCGGGGACGGTCACGCGGGTCATCCGGCCCGGCTTCGCCAAGGGCGAGCGGCTGCTGCGCCCGGCGATCGTGGCCGTCAGCGCGCCGCCTCCGCTGGGCGGCGAGGAGCAGCCGGGCGGGCCGGATGGCGACGACTGACACGGCCGTCGACTACTACCGCGTGCTCGGGGTGAACCGGGACGCACCGCAGGACGAGATCCAGCGTGCCTACCGGAAGCTGGCCCGCCGCAGCCACCCCGACGTGGACCGCTCGCCGGGTGCGGAGGAGCGCTTCAAGCAGATCACCGAGGCGTACCACGTCCTGTCCGACCCCGAGCGGCGCCGGCGGTACGACCGCTTCGGCAGCGACTGGAGACACGTGCCCGACGAGTCCGTCCGCGCGGCCGCCCCGGCGGCCGACGTGGACCTCGACGACCTGTTCGCCAGCCTCTTCGGGCAGCGGGCAGGCCGCGCCGGGCCGGTCGCCGGCGCCGACACCGAGGCCGAGCTGAACCTGAGCGTCGAGGACGCGTACCACGGCGGGCGGCGGCGGGTCACGCTGCCGGGGCGCGCCCTCGACGTGACGATCCCCGCCGGGGTGGTGGACGGGCAGCGGATCCGGCTGGCCGGCCAAGGCTCGTCGGGGACTCCGCCCGGGGACCTGTACCTGGTGGTGCGGCTGGACCCGCACCCGCGGTACCGCGTGCAGGGCCGCAACCTCGTCGCGGACCTCACGGTGGCGCCGTGGGACGCGGCGCTCGGCGCGAGCGTGCCGCTCGACACGCCCGGCGGCCGGGTCCGGGTGGAGGTGCCGCCCGGCACGTCGTCCGGGCGGCGGCTGCGCCTGACCGGCCAGGGCCTGCCGAACCCGCGCGGCACCCCCGGCGACCTGTACGCGGTCGTCTCGGTCACCGTGCCGCGCCCGGCGACGGACGAGGAGCGCACGCTGTGGCGGCGCCTCGCTGAGCTGCACGCGTAACAGCGCATCAGGCCATCGGCATGACGCGGGCGATCTTGATGGCGGTCGACGAGCTGCCGGCCGCCGGGTAGGCGGCGCTGCCGTCGGGGTACGACTTGAACGCCTGGAAGCTGTGGTCGCGCACGCCGATCGTGAACCTGGCGCCCACGGTGCCTCCGGTGCTGCTGTCGTACACCTGGGCACTCAGCTGGGAGCCGGACTCCCACGACAGCAGCATCCGGTTCGCGCCGTACGTCACGAGATGCGGATGGCTCGATGCCGCGCCGGTGCGGATCGTCGACGTCGACGCGCCGGTGGTGAAGCGTTCGAGGCGCACCTGGCCGCCCTGCGCCCACGCCGTCCAGTAGCCCTGCCCCTTGGCCAGGACCAGGTCGCCACCGAACAGCGTGCCGTCGCACGTGCCGGCGGCGACGGTGCGGTACGGGTGCGGCTGCGCGATGCGGCAGTTGTTGTCGGTCGCGCACACCATGACGTACCGGCTCACCCGCGGATCCCAGACGATCCGGGTGCCCCAGCTGTGGCTGCAGCCCACCTCGAAGCTGTCCCGGTGCCCGCTCACCAGGGCGCCGTTCGCGCCGACGACCTGCATCCGGTCGCCCTCGTGGATGTCGACGCAGTTGCCGTTCCTGACGGTGATCGCCACGCCGAAGTAGGCGGCGAACGTGCTGCCGTCGGAGGCGATCCGGCCGTGGTGCTGGTACCACCAGACGAACCGGGCGCCGTCGTCGTAGCCGCCGCGGCCGCCGGTCAGGTTGGTGACCTGCCGCTCCCAGACCTGCTTGCCGGCGGTGTCGAAGCGGATCAGGTGCATGGTGTTGCAGGGGCTCGACGAGCCGCCGCACAGGGGGCCGGTGTTGCAGGTGCCCTTGCGGGTCAGCAGGAGCACGCCGCCGCCGGCGTCGGCGTAGACGTCCTGCAGGTCGATGCCGTCGAAGCTGGTCGGGGCGCCGACGAGCTGGTCGTTGCAGTCGAGGCGGCCGAGGTACACCTTGCCACCGGTGCCCAGCCAGGCCAGCCACGACCCGCCCTCGGGCGTGGCGGCGATGGCCATCGGCAGCGGGTCGGTGTCGCCCTCGCGCCCGTAGCCGGTGACGGCGGCGCCGACCTTGACCTCGGTGACCTTGACGACCGGCGCCGCGGCGGCGGCCCGGCCGCACGGCCCGGTGGCCTGCCCGAGCGCGGCGCTCCCGGTGACTGCCGACGCGCCGGCGGAG
>NZ_JBEXCY010000224.1:0-18514 GCF_040605515.1 Dactylosporangium sp. NPDC005572
ACTTCTTCGGCGTGGACACGGTCAAGCGGTACATCGACGACATCGCACAGTACAAGCTCAACACCCTGCACCTGCACCTCTCCGACGACCAGGGCTGGCGCATCGTCATCGACGCCTGGCCCCGGCTGGCCACCTACGGCGGCAGCACCCAGGTCGGCGGCGGCGCAGGCGGCTACTACACCAAGGCGCAGTACACCGACATCGTGAACTACGCCGCCGCCCGGCACATCACCATCGTCCCGGAAATCGACATGCCCGGCCACACCAACGCGGCACTCGCCTCTTACGCCGAGCTCAACTGCAACAACACGGCCCCGCCGCTCTACACCGGCACGAACGTCGGCTTCAGCTCGCTGTGCGTCAGCAAGGAGGTCACGTACACCTTCGTGCAGCAGGTGCTCAACGAGCTCGCCGCCATCACCCCTGGGCCGTATCTGCACATCGGCGGCGACGAGGCATCGAGCACACCGGCGGCGGACTACACCACGTTCATGAACCGAATCCAGCCGTTCGTCGGCGCGGCCGGCAAGACCGTCGTCGGCTGGCACCAGATCGGGCAGGCCAACCACACGACGAACCGCGTCGCGCAGTACTGGGGAACGTCCACATCGGACGCGGACCTCAGCGCAGCGGTGAGCAAAGGCGACAAGATCCTGCTGTCGCCGGCGAACAAGACGTACCTCGACATGAAGTACACCAACTCGACCCCGCTCGGTCTGACCTGGGCCGGCCTCATCGAGGTGCAGACCGCCTACAACTGGGACCCGGGCGCCTACCTCTCCGGTGTGCCGGCCAGCGCGATCATCGGCGTCGAGGCGCCGATGTGGTCGGAGACGCTCACCAAGCTGGCCGACATCGAGTTCATGGCGTTCCCGCGGATGCCGGCCCTGGCCGAGCTGGCGTGGTCGCCGCAGGCGGTACGTAACTGGGACACGTTCAAGGTGCGGCTCGGCGCGCAGGGCCCCCGCTGGACGGTGCAAGGGATCACCTTCTACAGCTCGCCGCAGGTCCCGTGGGGCACGCAGCAGACGACGCGCAGCGCATACACCCAGATCCAGGCCGAGAGCTACAACGCCCAGACCGGGACGCAGACCGAGACCACCACCGACACCGGCGGCGGCCAGAGCATCGGCTACGTCACGCCCGGCGACACGCTCGCCTACGACCTCGACTTCGGCGCGGCGTCGCCGGCCTCGGTCACGACCCGGCTGGCCTCCGGCGCGTCCAGCGGCACCATCCAGTACCGCCTCGACTCCACCACCGGCCCGATCATCGCCAGCGTCCCCGTCACCTCCACCGGCGGCTGGCAGACCTGGACCACCAACACCACCAACCTGACCGGCGCGGCCACCGGCGTGCACCGGCTGTACCTCACCTTCACCGGCACCGCGGGCACCGACTTCGTCAACCTCAACTGGCTCCAGTTCAACGCCGGCGGCGGACTGCCCAACGCGTACAGCGTGCGGCAGGCGGAGAGCTTCAGCAGCCAGTCCGGCACCCAGACCGAAACCACCACCGACACCGGCGGCGGCCAGAACATCGGCTACGTCACGCCCGGCGACACGCTCGCCTACACCAACGTGGATTTCGGCACCCCGACCGCGGCGTCGGTGACCACCCGGCTGGCCTCCGGCGCGTCCAGCGGCACCATCCAGTACCGCCTCGACTCCACCACCGGCCCGATCATCGCCAGCGTCCCCGTCACCTCCACCGGCGGCTGGCAGACCTGGACCACCAACACCACCAACCTGACCGCCACGGCCACCGGCGTCCACACGGTGTACCTCACCTTCACCGGCACCGCAGGTGTCGACTTCGTCAACCTCAACTGGTTCCAGTTCAACCGGTAGCGCCTGTTGCACACCGTGCGGCCCGGCTTCCGGGCGACCAAGATGTCGCGCCGGATGGACTGGTACACGCGGTGGCGGAAGACGTCGTAGGGTGCGTCGTCCAGCACCTCGAGGCCGGCGGCGGCGAACACGCCGCCGCCGGCCTCCTCGCGCCGCGCCACGAACGTGTGCCGGCAGGCCACGCTCTCTCAGTCGACCTTCCGACCGCAGACGATGGTCACCTGGACCGTCGCCCGCGGGCGGGTGCCGGCCTTGGCTATCGGCCGGAACCGGAGCGGCGGACGTTCGCCCCGCCCACGGCTGCCAAGGCGGCGCCGATGAGGGTCATCAGCACGAAGCAGCCCAGTTGAGTAGGGAAGCCACCCGGTAGCCACTGCAGGACGCCGGCATTGTCATGGTCGGCGAGCAGTCGGATGCCACCCTGCGCTCCCAGAACCAGCAGGACCATGCCCAGAACCAGCACAACGACGCGCCCCATAGCAATCTCCAGTCTTCATGCAGTGCGTTGTGGTCCGATCGAACCATAACAGAATTGGTACGATCGGACCACATCCGTTCAGAGCCGCAACCTGCCCAAGGAACAGCTACATGCCCCGACAGGTCGATCACGAGGAACGCCGACGTCGGCTCGCCGAAGCCGTCTGGAGACTCGCTGCCCGCAGCGGTCTGGAAGACGTCACATTGCGCCACGTTGCCGCCGAAGCCGGCGTCCCGGCACGGCAGCTGCAGTACTACTTCGGCACTCGCGAGCACCTGCTGCTGGGCGCGTTGGAGATCCTGAACGCTGACGCCGAACGGCGTGCGGCCCAACGGATGAGCGACCTCGGTCCGGACCCGTCCCCGCGAGCCGTGGTACGGGCGATCCTGCTGGAACTACTTCCCCTGGACGACGAGCGGCGCAGGACACAAGTCGTGCACGCCGCGTACTTCGTGCGCTTCCTGACCGATCCCGCCTTGGCTCTGTCCGTGCGGGACAGCCCGCACGCACTCGAAGACCTGGTTGCGTCACTGCTACACCTTGGCCAAGAACTGGGCCACGTGAACCCGGACCTGGACCCGCAAGCCGAAGCGGCCTTCCTCGTAGCTGGCGCGCAAGGACTGCAGCCGCCCGTTCTACTCGGGCAATACACACCGCAGCTCGCCGTGAACCTGGTCGACCGGCAGCTCGACCGGCTCTTCGCCGGTCACCGTCAAGACGCGTGACCAACGAGCCGGCCCAACCCTCAGATGGCCTGTCGATCGCGGGTAACCGAACAACTGCTGGAAGCAGTGGGGCGGCATCGGATTGCCGGACACGCGTTTGGGGCCTGAGCGGCTTGGTGCTGGTCCCTGGTACGGCTGGGCGGATCTGCCGTTCGGCAGATGTGGGTGGGCCGGCCCGGCGGCAGGCTGACCGGCATGAGATCAGCATCAGTTCGGTTCGGTGCCGCGTGTTGGGTGCTCGCCGCCGTCGTGTTCCTTGCCGCGCACCTGGTGGTACAGGCGGCCTGGTCGCAGCCGTACAGCTGGGCCCATCACAACATCAGCGACCTCGGCAACGTGACCTGCGGGCTCTGGGGTGACGACCGGCGGTATGTGTGCTCGCCGCGGCACGCCTGGATGAACGCCGCCCTGGTGGTGTCCGGCCTGTTGCTGGCGGCCGGAGTGCTGTTGCTGCGGCGGTATTGGCGGACCCGTACCGCGCCGGCCCTGCTGCTCGCAGCGGCCGTAGCCTGGGTGCTGGTCGGGTTCGTGCCGGCCGACGTGCACCTGGAGTGGCATCTGCTCGGCGCTGTCCTGATCTTCTTCGCCGGCAACGTCGGCCTGCTCCTGGCCGGTCGCAGTGGCTGGCCCGCTCCGCTGCGCCAGCTCGCGGTGTTGACCGGCGTGTTCGGTCTGGCTGCGGCGGCGCTGCACCTGTCCGGCATGTACCTCGGGCTGGGCATGGGCGGTACCGAACGGGTTACCGCCTTCGCCGTGCCGGTGTGGATGGCCGCCGCCGGTCTCGCCGTGCTGCTGGGCCGCGCCGCCGCGCCCAACGCCGGCAAGATCTGATGCACGCAATTCGGCAGGACCGGAAGCCCCGGCCTCGTCGACCGGTCACCTTCCGTGAAGATCACTGTGCCGGCCACCGCGCAACAACTGCGGCACGGGCGCACCTGATCAAGCGGCCGTATGACCGCGTCGACATGCTGTTGCGGCGGTGTTGATCACCAGTCGCGCCATTCGCCAGCGGCTTCGTCGACGCCACGGCGCTCCAGCAACGCCTCGACGTCGATACCAGCATCAACGAGTACATCCTCGATGTACTCGCTCAGCTCCTCCCGGGTCATGGTCTCGATGTGTTGACCGAAATCCAGGTCGACGCCATTGAGAGCGATCACGACCCGTTCGACCGCGACCCACACTGCCTCGTCCGTCGGCGGAACCAGGCTTGCGATCTCCTGCTCGTAAGCCTCCAAGGCCCCGTCAACCGCGGCGACGAACGCCGGCGGGAAGAACGTCAGCGCGTACGCCTCGTCCGTCGACAACGTCCCCGTGGCGACCGCCGCCTCCTGCTCTGCCGTCACTCGCCGCCATTGATGGGTCAAACGTTCGATCATGGCCGACAGCGTAGGCGGCCCGCGAAGGTCCTGGCGCCCCGCACCGCGCCGGGGCGGTATCAGATGCGGGAGGGCAACTCCGACCGGAAGCACGCCAGGACGGAGCTAGCTCCAGGCCACGGCTCGCACGGACGGCGGCCATGAGTGCGCACCGGATCATGCTGGTCGGTCATCCCGGTGCGTCGTGGATCGCGGCCTTGGTGCCGCCCGCAATCGCGTCGCGCCCGGGGTGCCCCGGGTGTTGGGCGCAGGTCCGACACGCGCTGTTTCCCAACGCCCTGACCTGGTCGGTCTGGTTGGCGATACCGCACGACTGACCGGGGCCGGTGCCCGTTGGGCCCTGCCTGGGACGGTCAATCGCGCCATCCCTACCTGACGGGTAATGGTGGCGGAAGCGGCTGCCAGAGGGCCGCTTCCCGCGCTGCTGGGCGCGGCCGGACGTGTGGGCCGGGCCGATTCGGGGAACACAGGCGGTGTCGTCGGCGTGCCCGGTCCCGGAGGTGGCGGTGCAACCCTTTGCGTGTGGCAACTGCAGTTCCCTGACGTTCTTCGGTGATCTGACCTGCCTGGCCTGTGGGAGCGACCTCGCCTTCGACCGTGACGGGCGGCGTCTGGTGGTGCTCGGGGAGGACGCGGTGCTGCCGTGTGCGAACCGGGAGCTGATCGGCTGCGACTGGGCGGCGCCGGCGCCCGGCGCGTTGTGCGGGTCGTGCGCGCTGACCAGGACCCGGCCCGCCGACGGGCGGGACGCGGACCTGGCCGCGTGGCGGGTCGTCGAGGCGGCGAAACGGCACCTGCTCGTCGACCTCGACACGCTCGGCTGGACCCTGGCGGGTGCGCCGGCCGGTGACACGACGTTGCGCTTCGACCTGCTGTCCAGCGCATACGAGCCGATCGTCACCGGACGGGACGGCGACGTCATCACCGTCGACCTCGCCGAAGGGTTCGACCCGCACCGGGAGGCGCTGCGGGTGCACCTCGGCGAGCCGTACCGGACGGTCCTGGGCCACCTGCGGCACGAGGTCGGGCACTGGTTCCAGGACATGCTGCGCGGGCTCGGCCGGCTCGACGGGTACGCGGCGGTCTTCGGCGACGACAGCGCCGACTACGCCGCCGCCTTGCGCGCACACTACGACGGGACCGACGACGGCTCCTGGCAGGAGGAGCACGTGTCGCACTATGCCGCCGCGCACCCGTCGGAGGACTGGGCCGAGACGTTCGCGCACTACCTGCACATCCGGGCCGTGCTCGACACCGCCGGCGCGTGGGGGATCGCCGTGGCTGGGCCGGACGCGGAGCTGGGCATCGCGAGCAAGGTCGCCCTGTCCAGCGACCCGCGCGAGCCGGCGCGGACCGTGGACGAGCTCGTGCAGCGGTGGCTGCCGCTCACGTTCGCGCTCAACGCCGTCAACCGGGCGATGGGCCGCGACGACCTGTACCCGTTCGTGCTCGTCCCGCCGGTGCTGCACAAGCTGGAGGTCGTGCACCGTGCGCTGACGAGGTAGCACGACCGACACGCGTCGGTAACGAGCCGGCGGGACACTGCCTGACGTGACCCTGACGGTTGCCCTCGAACACCGCACCGAGTACCGGTTCGACCGCCCGGTGGTCGTCCACCCCCATGTGGTGCGCCTGCGGCCGGCGCCGCACTGCCGCACGCCGATCACCGCGTACTCGCTGACGATCGAGCCGGCGGCGCACTACGTGAACTGGCAGCAGGACCCGTTCGGCAACCATGTGGCGCGGCTGGTGTTCCCCGAACGGGCCGACGCGCTCAGCGTGGTCGTCGACCTCGTCGCGGAGCTGACCGTCGTCAACCCGTTCGACTTCTTCCTGGAGGAGTACGCCGAACGTTTCCCGTTCATGTATCCGCCGACCCTCGCCGGAGACCTGGAGCCCTACCTGGCCCGACCGGGCCGCGACCGGGTCGAGCCGGGGTCGCTGCTGCACCGGTGGGTGGAGACGTTCCAGGGCGGGGGCGGGCCTGGGCAGCGGATGGTCGATCTGCTCGTGGAGCTCAACGCGAAGCTGGCCGCCGACGTGGCGTACACCGTCCGCCTCGAGCCGGGCGTGCAGTCGCCGGAGGAGACGCTGAAGCTCGGCATCGGCTCCTGCCGCGACTCCGCGTGGCTGCTGGTGGCGATCCTGCGCCGGCTCGGCCTCGCCGCCCGGTTCGTCAGCGGCTACCTCGTTCAGCTGACCGCCGACCAGCAGGCCCTGGACGGGCCGTCCGGCCCGGCGCAGGACTTCACCGACCTGCACGCCTGGACCGAGGTGTACCTTCCCGGCGCCGGGTGGGTCGGCCTGGACCCGACGTCGGGGCTGTTCGCTGGGGAAGGGCACCTGCCGCTGTCGGCGACCCCGCACCCGTCCACGGCGGCGCCGATCACCGGCGCCACCGACCCGTGCGGCGTCGAGTTCTCCTTCGCCAACACCGTGCGGCGCATCCACCAGGACCCGCGGGTCACCCGGCCGTACGACGACACCACCTGGCAACGCGTCGACCGGCTCGGGCGGGAGGTGGACGCGGCCCTGCACCGCGGCGACGTGCGGCTGACCCAGGGCGGCGAGCCGACCTTCGTGTCCGTCGACGACATGGAGGCCGCGGAGTGGAACACCGCCGCCGACGGGCCCGCGAAACGCCGCGCCGCCGCCGACCTCGCCGGCCGGTTGAAGGCGCTGTGGGCGCCCGGCGGCGTCACCCACCACGGGCAGGGCAAATGGTATCCGGGCGAACCGCTGCCGCGCTGGCAGAGCACCGTGTACTGGCGCACCGACGCCGAACCGCTGTGGGGCGACCCGGCGCTGCTCGCCGTCCCGCACCCCGACGGCGAGCGCGGCGGCGACCGCGGTGATCTGCCCGACGGCGCCGACCCGGCCAGGGGCCTCGCCGACGCAGTCGCGCGCCGGCTCGGGCTGCCCGCCGACGTCGTGGAGCCCGCCTACGAGGACCATCGCTACCACGCCTGGCGCCGGTCGCTGGAGCCCGACGGCGAGCCGGGCGGCGACGACGTGCCCGCACCGCCGGACGCGGTGGCGCTCGGCGAGCTGCCGTCGGGCTGGGTCATGCCGCTGTTCCGGCACCCCGACGAGGACCGCTGGGCGACGTCGAACTGGCGCACCCGGCGCGGCCGGCTGGTGCTCACCCCCGGCAGCTCGCCGCTGGGGCTGCGCCTGCCGCTGGACTCGGTCGCCTGGACTCCGCCGCCGGAGGTCGCCGACCGCGACCCGTTCGAGCCCCGCCCACCGCTGCCGGCCCGGCCCCTTGGGTACACCGGCGGGGAACCGGACGGTCCGCAGGGCCCGGACGCGCCGCCGGCGGCGGTCCTGCCAGCCGAGGGGGCGCCGCGCACCGCGCTCGCCGTGGAGCTGCGCGGCGGGCTCGTGCACGTGTTCCTGCCGCCGCTGACGCACCTGGAGCACGCGGTGGAGGTGCTCGCCGCGGTCGAGGCCGCGGCCCGCGAGACCGGAACCCCGGTCGTCCTGGAGGGCTACCCGCTGCCCGGCGACCACCGGCTGCGCGCGGTCAGCGTCACCCCCGACCCCGGCGTGCTGGAGGTGAACCTGCCGCCGGCCGCCAGCTGGGACGAACTCGTGACGCTCACCCATCAGCTGTACAGCGAGGCGCGGCTGGCCCGGCTCGGCACCGAGAAGTTCGACCTCGACGGCACCCACACCGGCACCGGCGGCGGCAACCACGTCACCCTCGGCGGTGCCACCCCGGCCGACTCGCCGCTGCTGCGCCGCGCCGACCTGCTGCGCAGCATGCTCGCCTTCTGGCAGCACCACCCGAGTCTGTCCTACGTCTTCTCCGGCCGGTTCATCGGCCCGACCAGCCAGGCGCCACGGGTCGACGAGGCCCGCCCGGAGAGCCTGTACGAGCTGCAGATCGCGTTCGGTGAGCTCGACCGGCTCGCCGGTCCCGACGTCCCCGAACGCAGCCGGCCCGGCCCGTGGCTCGTCGACCGGCTGTTCCGGCACCTGCTCACCGACCTGACCGGCAACACCCACCGCGCCGAGTTCTGCATCGACAAGCTGTACAGCCCGGACTCGACCCGCGGCCGGCTCGGCCTGCTGGAGCTGCGGGCGTTCGAGATGCCACCGCACCCGCAGATGGCGCTCGTGCAGGCGCTGCTCATCCGGGCGCTGGTCGCCAGGTTCTGGGCCACGCCGTACCGCGCCGACCCGGTCCGGTGGGGCACCGACCTCCACGACCGGTTCATGCTGCCCGCGTCCGCCGCCGCCGACCTCACCGATGTCCTCACCGACCTGCGCGAGCACGGCTTCGACTTCGACCCGTCATGGTTCGACCCGTTCCTGGCGTTCCGCTTCCCGCGCATCGGCGAGGTCGAGGTCGCCGGCGTCGAACTGCGCCTGCACCAGGCCCTCGAGCCGTGGCACGTGCTCGGCGAGGAAGCCTCCAGCGGTGGTACCGCCCGCTTCGTCGACTCGTCGGTGGAGCGGCTGCAGGTGTCCGCGACCGGCCTGGTACCCGGCCGGCACCTGGTGACCTGCAACGGCATCCCGGTGCCCCTGCACCCGGTCGCCGGCGCCGCCGGGCAGGTGTTCGGCGGCGTGCGCTACCGCGCCTGGGCGCCGCCGTCCGCGCTGCACCCCACCATCGGCATCCATCACCCGCTCGTCGTGGACCTCATCGACCTGTGGAACGGCCGCAGCCTCGGCGGGTGCACGTACCATGTCGTGCACCCCGGCGGGCGCAGCTACGAGCGTTACCCGGTCAACGCCGCCGAGGCCGAGGCCCGCCGGGCCAGGCGGTTCCTCACCACGGGACACACGCCCGGCCCCGTCGACGTGGCCGCGCTGCGCGCCCTCGCGGCCGGTCAGGCCGTCACCGAGTATCCGCTGACCCTCGACCTGCGCCGGCACCCGTCCGCCACGACGGCCGCGGGTCGGGGACGTCACTGACAAACGCCCGCACGCACGGCAGGATGGCACGGTGAGTGTCGCTGCGCCGCGGGCGGATGACGAGCGCCCGGTGGCGGGCTACGCCCGGCGCACCGGCCGGGGACTGCTCGACGTCATCGACCCCGATCAGCCCGCGGCCGGCATCGACGAACTGCTCGACACCGACGGCCGGGTCCGACCCGCCAGCCGCGATCTCGCCGCCGGCATCGACCTGCTCGGCCCCGCCGGCCTGGCCGAACGCCTCGGCCAGGCGGTGCGGCTCGCCGAGGACGACGGCGTCACGTACGGGCACAGCGGCGCCGGCCGGACCGCGGGCCGGTGGCGGCTCGACCCGCTGCCCCTGGTGCTCGACGCCGCCGAATGGGCTGACCTCGAGGCGGGGCTGGTCCAGCGGGCGACCCTGCTCGACCTGATCCTCACCGACCTCTACGGCCCCCGGACACTGCTGCGCGACGGTGTGCTTCCGGCGGCGGCGGTACTGGCACACAACGGCTTCCTGCGCGAGGCCGACGGCATCCGGCTGCCCGGCGCCCACCAGCTGTTCCTCGCCGCCACCGACCTCGGCCGCGACGCCGACGGCCGCTGGCAGGTGCTTGCCGACCGGACGCAGGCGCCCGCCGGCGCCGGGTACGCGATGGAGAACCGGCGCATCGTCTCGCAGATCATGCCCGGCCTGCACCGCGACACCCGCCTCGCCAGGCTGCGCGGCTTCTTCAACGACATGCGCGCCGCGCTGCAGGAGGTCGCACCCGGGGGCGTCGAGGCGCCCCGGGTCGTGCTGCTCACCCCCGGCGCAGGCGCCGAGACCGCCTTCGACCAGGCGTTCGTCGCGACCTTGCTCGGTTTCCCGCTGGTCCGGGGCGAGGATCTCATCGTGCAGGACGGCCGGGTCTGGATGCGTGGCCTCAGCCGCCTCGAACCCGTCGATGTCGTACTGCGCCGCGTCGACGCCGCATTCACCGACCCGCTCGACCTGCGCCCCGACTCCCGCCTCGGGGTACCGGGCCTGCTCGACGCCGCCCGTCGCGGCCGGGTGTCGGTGGTCAACCCGCTCGGCAGCGGCGTGCTGGAGAACCCGGCGCTCGCCGCGCACCTGCCGGCCCTCGCGCAGCGGCTGCTCGGCGAGCCGTTGCGGCTGCCGACGCCGCGAGCCTGGTGGTGCGGCGACCCGGCGCAGCTGCGGGAGGTCCAGGCCCGCTTCGCCGGGCTCGTGGTCCGGCCCCTCGCCCGCGGCACCGGCACCTCCAGCCGGGTCGTGGCGGAGCTGACCCGCCCGCAGCGCGCCGACCTGGCCGCCCGCATCGCCGCGGAACCGGCCCTGTGGTGCGCGCAGGAGCCGCTGCCGCTGAGCACCGCACCGGTCGTCACCGCCGGCGGCCTCGAACCTCGCCCGGTGGTCCTGCGCGGCTTCGCGGTCAGCCGCGGCGACGGGTACCGGGTGATGACCGGCGGGCTGGCCCGCCTCGCCGGCCGCCCCGCCACCCGCATCGTCACCAACGCGCTCGGCGCCGTCGCCAAGGACGTGTGGGTGCCCGCCCCGGACGGCCTGCCCGGCGCGGTGGCCGACGCCGCCCCGGACGCCGCGGACCCCGGCGACCTCGCCACCGGTACCGCGCTCAGCCCGGTGCCGCGCGCCGCCGAGGATCTGTTCTGGCTCGGCCGCTACAGCGAACGCGCCGAAGGCGTCGTCCGGCTGCTGCGGGTCACCGACGACCTCGCCGAGGACTGGTCCCGCCGCCCCGGCTCGCCCGGCGCCGTCGCCCTGCGGGTCCTGCTCGACCTGCTGGAGAAGGTCACCGGCGTCGCCGACGCCGACGGTGCCCTGCTGCGGCACGCCGTCGACGCCGAGACCCCAGGCACGCTCGGCTTCGCGGTGCGCCGTACGGTCGAGACCGCCCACGCCGTGCGCGAACAGCTGTCCCTGGACACGTGGCTGGTCCTCGGCGGCCTCGACCGCGTCCTCGGCGAGCTCGCGGCGCTCGCCGGCCGCGCCGCACCCGGACTGGAACCAGCGCTGCGCCCCGCCCTCGCCCGTGTCCTGGAAGGCCTGCTCGCCCTCGCCGGCATCAGCGCCGAGTCGATGGTCCGCGACAGCGCCCACGCGTTCATGGACGCCGGCCGTCGCGTCGAACGCGCCCTGCACGTCATCGGCGTGCTCCGCGGCGCGTTCGGCGCCGCCGCGGCCCCCGCCGTGGAGACCATGGTGCTGGAGTCGGTCCTCGTCGCCGGCGAGTCCATCATCACCTACCGCCGCCGCTCCGCCGTCCGCCGTCCGGCGGCTGCCGCCGTCCTCGAACTGCTCCTGCTCGACAGCGACAACCCCCGCTCGGTCGCCTACCAGCTCGACCGCCTCGCCGAGCTGATCCGGTCCCTGCCACCCGCCGTCGACGACGGCGTCAGAGGCACCCGCGAGGACCTGGCCGGGACGCTGCAGGAGGTACGGGCCGCCGTGCACGCCGCCGCACCCGCCCGATGGTCCACAGTGGACCCCGACGGCCGGCGCGCTACGCTGCACGCCGAGCTTGACGCCCTTGAGGCCGGCCTGTCGGCACTGTCCGCGACGATCGAGACCGTGTACTTCCGCCGGCCCGCCCCGCTGCGCCCGCTGTCCGGCGCGACCGGACGGTGGCTGCGATGACGACGTACGAGGTCGCCCACCGCACCGTCTACGGCTACGACCACGAGGTGACGTCCTCCTACGGCCGCGCGTACCTCCTGCCACGCGACGCCCCCGGGCAGACCTGCCACGGTGGCCGCATCACCGCCGAGCCGGGCGCCGACGTGCTCGCCGAACGCGCCGACTTCTACGGCAACCGCGCCGCATACCTGGAGGTGCGCACCCCGCACCGGGAACTCGTCGTGGAGTGCCGCAGCCTCATCGAGGTGACCCGGCAACCGGCGGACCTCGCCACCCTGGGCACCCGCGCCTGGGACACCCCCGCCCCGCCCGCCGGCTGGGCCGACCTCGACTTCGCACTGCCGTCGCCGCTAGTACCGCTGACCGCCCGCGTCCGCCGCGTCGCCGCCGGCATCTTCCGACCCGGCCGCCCCCTCGCCGAGGCCGTGCCCGCGCTCGTCCACCACATCCACTCCACCTACCGCTACACCCCCGGCTCCACCGGCGTGACCAGCACCATCGACGACCTGCTGGACCGCGGCGAGGGTGTCTGCCAGGACTTCGCCCACCTCGCCGTCGCCTGCCTGCGCGCCGCCGGCCTGCCCGCCCGCTACGTCAGCGGCTACCTGGAGACCACCCCTCCCCCGGGTCAGCCGAAGCTGCAGGGCGTCGACGCTTCGCACGCCTGGGCGTCGGTCCTGCTGCCCGGCCTCGGCTGGGTCGACCTCGACCCGACGAACGACCGCCTCGTCGATGCGACGTACATCGTGACCGCCTGGGGACGCGACTACGCCGACGTCCCACCACTGAAGGGCGTCATCTTCAGCACCAGCACATCAAGCACCCTGACCGTCGCCGTGGACGTCCGCGCGCTGACCCGCTGACGCGCGCGCTCCGCAGCGTCCAGAACCTGATCGTACCGATGGCACCCTGGACCGGGCGGCCGTGAACGGTACCGCTGTTGGTGCTGGACCGCCCAGACTCCAGCCGTTCCCCCATCCGCCTGGCAACGACGCCCTAGCGGCAAAGCCAGACGCCTGCTCCTTCGTGCCGGATGATGTGTCCGTCCGGCCGGCCAACGCAAACCGCGGCGCCATCGACCCAGACATGCTCGTCACGGCGTAGAAAGACTGGATTCGGAAGTTCTACTGCCCAGTCACCAGCCTCAACCATGGTCACGACGGTCAACCTGGTCACAAGAACAGGCTCCGTCCGGATTGCCCCAGCGGAGTCATCGCCCATGCCGAGCTGCATGCAACCAGACTATCGAGCCACGGACACCCCGCCTGCGGTATGAGCGTGCGCAGGTGGTGGTCGTCGGCGGGAAGCAGCAATCAGTACGATTATCGGCGTGCCTGGCCTGCTCGAGGTCGTGACCCACCTGAGCGACATCCCGGCTGGTGACGGATTTTCGCCCGGTCCGACGATCTACGCCACGAAGCCGTGGACGCTGCGTGCTGATGCGGTGGTACTCAGGGGCGACGACGACCCCGAGGGAGGCACGACCGAATCCGGCCACCACTATCTGTTGGAGGTCGACCTCGCGCTCGAGGCCATCGAGGTATGGAGCAACTGGCGTGGCGGAACGACGCCAACCCCGGAGGAGGCAACGTTGGCCGTCATCTACTACGCCGAGCACGACGCGTACCAGCCGCTGGCACAGCGCGAGCCGCATTGAGGCCCGGGACGGCTTGACGACGCTCTGTGATCGCGCCTGTCCGGCCAACGCGCACGCGTTGCGGCAGATCCGGAAAGCGGTGCCGCCGACGCGAGGGGCCGCAAGGGTGCGGGACAATGCCCCGATGGACGATCACCGGCGATGCCGTCTTTCCATCAGCGACGGCGAGTTGGAGCTTGCCGGGCCGCCGGCTGGCCTCCGCGCTCTCGGCCGGCTGCTGCGCCAGCATCCTGACCCCATTGAGGTGGCGATCACCGGCGGGGTTGTCGGTCAAGAGGCGACTGCCGGCCCGCTGCTTGTCTGTCAGCATAGCGGGGCCACGCTGCATTTCTCTGGTGGTCGTGAGTATCTCGACATCATTTGGGATGCGCTCGACGGTGTGGCTGAGCAAGCCGAGACCGCCGATGACCGGACAGTCAACCGGCATCAGCACATCGAGTACTTTCCTGGGGACCGCTACCGGTCGCCGGAATCAGTCCCATTGGTCATCGTGGCCGACTGGCCAGACGCGCCGCAGCAGCTGACGCACTGATCTCGGCAGATCAGTGCGCCGACCGGTCACCACTGGCCGACCGTCCCACCGCGTGACACCCCGCCCTGGACCTCGCGCGCACGGTCGGCACGCGGCGGTCCCTGGAGGCGTGCTGCTGGTCTATACGAGTTCGCCCTGAGCCACCGATGGCCTAGCCCAGGTCAAGCTGGCGATCAGCCGTCGTTTCGGCATGGTTGTGACGGAGTAAGCTGCAAGCTGACTCGCCAGGACCTGACTTGACTCGCGCCGCCTGGTCGCGCCGCTGGAGGATGTCACGGTGATCGCACTGCCACATGACGACTCCGGGTTGTCCAAGGCCACCTGGACAGACGCCGATTTCGCGAACATGGGCTGGCACGACTGCCGAGTGCACGCCATCAGCGTCGGCGTCTACGACGACGCAACGCTCCCGCCCGCCCGGCTGCTGCTGGATCTCGACTACATCGTGCGCTGGGTCGAGCCAGCCGAGAATGATCAGCCATTCAGCTTCTGGATCGCGCCCGCAACCCTCGTGTTCGAACAGGCCTGGAACATCACGGGCCGGCTCGGACCGCTGCACGACTTGATGGAGATCGCCGACGTGCACCGGCTTGCCGCGCCGGACGGCCAGCCGGACCCCGAATGGCATATCGAGGGTCAAAACTTCGACCTACGCCTCCGCGCGCACCGATACACCCAATATCTCCGGCTGCCACCACAGCATGTCGGACGGCAGATCCTCACGATGGCCGAACGCGGCGGACCAAGCTTTGCCGAGCAGTCATACGCGTAGCGCTGGCCGGGATGCCGGCGGCAGCTGCGGTTACGGTCCACTCCCCCGACCCAACCGCACCCTGCAAGCTGACGCCGACCAGCTGCCAGACCCGGCTGCCCGGCCAGCCCGTCGCCTACCCCACCCCTGCGCCGGTGGCTGCGAGAGCTTAAAATTCCCGCTCGGCCAGGCCCGCGTCTCCGCGCTGCGCCAACTCGTGCTCTACACGCCTGCCCCCGTCATCGCCGACGCGCTCGACTTCCACCAGACCATCACCACCAGGCAGCACGCGCACGCGGGCGGGACTTGGCATCACTCCCCCGGCCGCCGCACTCTCGCTGTCCGACAGGCGTGACCGACAGTGCTGGTGGTCGATGTCTCCGTTTGCGGTCACGGTCGATGATGGTGCGGTGACTCGTCGGGTATTCGGCCGCCGCCCGTCGCGGCGTCTGCGCCGTACCGGGATCGTCCTGGCCGTCGTCGCGGTGCTGTTCGCCGGCGTTGCCATACTGGTGTGGTGGTGGCCGTCCGGGTGGGCGGTGCCACGGTTGGGGTGGAAGGGCACCGAACAGGCCGGCTGGATCGCCGGCATCGCCAGCGGGGTGCTGTCGCTGATCAGCACCATCGCGGCGGTCGCCGCCTTTTTCCCTCGGGCCGTGCCCACGCAACGGCCGGGCCGCCTTGTGGGCCTGGTGCAGGTTGGGCGGGTGCCGCCGCCGGCGGCGTGGCTGCAGGACCGGTCCACCCGCATTGACCTGGCCCGGGCCGCGCGGGCCGGGCGCACGGCAGTGCTGACCCAGGTGCTGTCCGGGATGGGCGGGGTCGGCAAGACCCAGCTCGCCGCCCAGTTCGCCCGCCAGCTCGCCGCGTCCGGTGAGCTCGACGTGCTGGTGTGGGTGACCGCCGCCGGTCAGGACGCGATCGTCGCCGGGTACGCCGAAGCCGCCCGCGCCCTGCACCTCGCCGATGCGAACACCGACCCGCAGACCGCCGCGGAACGGTTCACCGGCTGGTTGGAGCGCACCGACCAGCGGTGGTTAATCGTGCTGGACAACCTCGACACCCCCGCCGACGCCACCGGCTGGTGGGCACCGGCCAACCGCAACGGCCGCGCCGTGGTCACCACCCGCCGCCGCGACGCCGTGCTGCACACCGACCATCGCACCATGATTGACGTCGGACTGTTCACCCCCGGCGAGGCCGTCGCCTACCTTAGCCACGCCATCGGCACCCCCGCCGAACCCGACGAGGTTGCCGGACTCGCCGCCGACCTCGGCTACCTGCCGCTCGCGATGGCGCAGGCCGCGGCGTTCATCCGCGACCGCGGCATCGACTGCGCCACCTACCGCCGCCGCCTCGCCGATCAGCGCGAGCGGCTGGCCGACCTCACTCCCGCCGAGGATGCCCTGCCCGACGACCATCGCAGCACTGTCGCCGCGACCTGGGCCCTCTCGCTCGACGCCGCCGACACCAGCCCACCCCGCGGCCTGGCCCGACCCCTGCTCGACATCGCCGCCCTGCTCGACCCCAACGGCATCCCGGCCGCCCTGTTCACCACCAGTGCCGTTCGCGAACACCTCAGCCACATCCTCGCCGACACGGCTGCCGCGGCCGGGCCGGGCATCGGCGTCCAGCCCGTCACAGACGCGCTGCACAACCTGCACCGGCTCAACCTGATCACCCACGACCACACCACCGGCACCGTGCGCATCCACGCGCTCATCCAGCGCGCCACCCGCGACCAACTCCACCCCGACCAGCTCGGCGCCCTCGCCCACGCCACCGCCGACGCCCTAGCCGGCACCTGGCCCGAGGTCGAACGCGCGGCCTACGCCCAGACCCTGCACGCCAACACCACGGCCCTCCGCGACAACACCGGCGACCACCTCCTCACCCCCGACGCACATGAGGTGCTCTTCACCGCAGCCAGCAGCCTTGGCGACGCCGGCCTGGTCCAACGCGCGATCACCGTCTTTCAGGACCTGCATGAGGACTGCCTGCGGGTGCTCGGCCCGGACCACCCCGGCACCCTCGCCACCCGCCACAACCTCGCCTGGTGGCGGGGCGAGGCCGGGGACCCTGCTGGCGCAGCCACCACCTTCGAACAGCTACTCACCGACTACCTGCGGGTCCTTGGTCCCGACCACCCCGGCACCCTCGCCACCCGCTACCACCTCGCCCGGTGGCGGGGCGAGGCCGGGGACCATGCCGACGCAGCCACCACCTTCGAACAGCTACTCACCGACCAGCTGCGCGTCCTCGGCCCCGACCACCCCGGCACCCTCGCCACCCGCCGCAACCTCGCCCGGTGGCGGGGCGAGGCCGGGGACCATGCCGACGCAGCCACCGCCCTCGACCAGCTACTCACCGACTACCTGCGGGTCCTTGGTCCCGACCACCCCGGCACCCTCGCCACCCGCAACAACCTCGCCCGGTGGCGCGGCGAGGCCGGGGACCCAGCCGGCGCAGCCACCGCCCTCGACCAGCTACTCACCGACTACCTGCGGGTCCTCGGCCCCGACCACCCCGACACCCTCGCCACCCGCAACAACCTCGCCTCCTGGCGGGGCGAGGCCGGGAACGGCTAAGCCTCCAGCACACGAAGCGTCGATCATGAAGAAAACAGGCCGCCGCGCACGATCGGCGGCATGAGCGGACGTCGGGCGGGCCGCTGCCGTGCTGTCCCGGCCTACTGATCGACAGTGAAGATGACGGCCCGTCCGGCGGCGGCTGCCTTGCGGTAGAAGTCGCGTACCTGCGTGAACCAGTACCAGGTGTACTCGAAGTCCTCATCGCTGAGCACACCCTGATAGTTCGTCGGGTCGATGCGATCGTAGCGCTGCCGCATCCACGCCTCGTCCACAGCTTCGAGCGCCGCAGCCACCTGGGCCACCTCATTGGCCAGCACATGGGTCACGACGTACTCATCGCCCTCGTGATGGTGGCCGCCGCCCAGGACGGCCATGTCGAGCGGGGACATGCCCCGACCACTGCCGAGGGTCCCGTCGCTAAGGCACCGGTGCATGGCGTCCCACGCCTTGTCGGTCTCGCAGTCCAGAGGCTCACCGTCCCAGTCGCCCATCTCGACCTCCCAGACGAACGCTCGGACCTCGTCGTCATCGCGGGTCGCCATCAGCGCGGCTTCCTGGTCAGCTGTGAGCGCGAAGAACATCCCTCGACATGCCACGGCCGCACGGTACCCGAATCGGTCGGCAGTGCAGGCATTCCGATTGACGTCGAGGTCGACATTCCGAACCGGCAGGGCAACATGCGGTGGAGGCACGCGCTTCGCGGCTACTTGTTAACTGGCGGTACGACCGCAGCCCGGCCAGGCTTGGTCGAGGTGACCGGCGGGGTCGCTCTCATTGCGGCTGCCCACCGCGGTTTGGTGTGGCTCTCTCATGGCATGCGTCCTGCCGGTCACCGTGGCGCGGAGAGGCTCCAGAGGGGTTTGCCCAGCTCGAAGTAGCGCTGCCCTCCTCGCCGACATCAGCAGCGTCGGATCGAGGAGGATCGGATTGGCCCGCGTCATCATCGGGATGGACCCGCACAAGCGGTCCGCCACTATCGAAGTCATC
>NZ_JBEXCY010000225.1:0-18184 GCF_040605515.1 Dactylosporangium sp. NPDC005572
GGCGGCGGCTGCCCGTCCTCGAGCGCCGCCCGCTCGGCCTGCAGGCGTTGGAGCTCGGGGTCGGCGCGGGTGCCGGTGGGGCGGCCCATCGCCCGGGTGCCGGCGCTGCTGCGGCGGATGCTTCCGCGGTACTGCTGGATGAGCCGGACGACCTCGTGCAACCGCTCGTCGGCGGCGCCGCGCGGGTCCGGGCCGTCGGCGTCGAGGCCGGCCCAGGTGACCGGGTAGGCCCAGGACGCCCGCACCGAACCGTCGCGCTCGTAGCGGGGGCCGGCCGGCGCCCGCTCGCCGCCGAAGCGGTCCTCGGTGTCGAGGCCCCACAGGCCGCGGTACCCGCGGATCCAGGGAACGTCGTCGTCGACCAGGACCGGCGTCCACGCGTGCGGCTCGCCGGGTCCGATGCCCGGACCGTCGCCGCGGTGGTAGTCCAGGAACGGCAGCCCCAGGCCCGGGCCCGGCCCGTCGGCGGCGCGCGGCGCCAGCAGCCGGCGCGCCGACCGCCACCAGCCCGCGACCGACTCGAGCCAGGGCCAGGTGACGGTGGTGACGTAGTCGCCGGGTGCGTAGGCGCCCGCGTGCGAGCCGGCACCGGCGTAGACGACGGGGTGGTCGCCGACCCGTTCCAGGCGCGGGTCGTCCCAGCGCCGGCGCAGCTGCGGGCCGGGCTTGTCGTGCGACGAGCACAGCACCCAGGCGGGGTGCCCGCCGTCCTCGGTGACGAAGACCGTCACCTGCTCCCAGTCGGCCTCGTGGTCGTTGACCCCGCCGAACGTTGAGCGCCAGTCGTTCATGGCGTAGAAGAACCAGTACTGCAGGACCAGGTATCCGCCGTCGCGGCAGACCCGGCCGTAGTACGGGCGGACGTCCGGCGAGGGGCGCCGCTCGTACTCCACGTGGGCTGCGGCCCGGGTCCCGCCCGGCACCGCGCCGCGCATCAGCAGCGACAGCCGCAGCGCCGCGTCGACCAGCCGGGCCGTCAGGCCGACCGCGGCGAACCGGTCGCCGGGCCGGATGGCGCTGCCGGCCTGGCCCTGCCGCCATCGGCGGTACGCCGCGCCGCGCAACGGCCGCTCCGCGTACCGCAGGTACAGCACCTCGCCGCGGTGCCGCTCGCCGCGCTCGGCGAGCGTCGCGGCGTCCAGCTCGCCGGCCGGCACGAGGCACTCCCCGCCCCGCCACAGCGCGGCCCGGGCCAGGAACCCGTCCACGTGCGTGGGCAGGAACAGCTCGCCCGCGGTGTACCGGATGACCGGCTCGTAGCGGGTGAGCAGCCGCAGTTCGTCGGACACCGCTCGGCGGTACCCCGGACTCCACCCCGCGACGGGTGAGCGTCCGGGTGGTCGCCCGCGCCGCGCGGTTGCGCCCCCGGCGGCGGGTAGGCCCCCTCGTGTGATGCGCAGCATGCTCGCCGGAGCGGCGGCCGGCGCCGCCGGGACGACCGCCCTGAACGCCGTCGGCTACGCCGACATGGTGGTGCGGGGGCGGGCCGCCTCGCACGCGCCGGAGCAGACGATCGAGACGCTCGCCGATCAGGTCCACCTGCCGCTGCCGGGCCACGGCGACGTCCGCGAGCACCGGCTGGCCGGCCTGGGCGCCCTGTCCGGCATCGCGACCGGCGTCGGCATCGGCGCGCTCGTCGGTGCCCTGCACGGCAGCGGCGCCCGGCCGCCGGGCGTGTTCGGCGCGGCGCTCACCGGCGCGGCGGCGATGGCGGCGACCGACGGCACCATGGCCGTGCTCAAGGTGACCGACCCGCGCCGCTGGTCGTTCGGGTCGTGGATGTCGGACGTGCTGCCGCACCTGGCGTACGGCGCCGTCACCTACGCGGTCCTCGCCGTCCTCGACCGCCGCCCTTCCGGGTGATGTCAGGAAGGTGCTCAGTCGGGGATATCCAGCAGTTCGTCGCTCCATCGCGTCCAGTACCCGTATCCGGCGCACGGATACACGTCGACGCCGCCACCCCAGGTGCCGTACCCGTCGGTCGTGTCCAGGCACATCCCGGGATACTCGATGGCCTCCCACTGCTGGCTGCTCGCGGTGTGCCGCCAGCCCTGACCGGCGAGGCCGCAGCTCTCGGCCCACACCGCGTGGCCCGGGGAGCCGGGGCTGGGGACCCCGTTGACGTTGTACGTCAGGCACTTGTTCGTGGCCTTGTTCACGAATCGCTGGTTCGTGGAGGGCTGCCCGGCGAAGGTCTCCTTGGCGAACGCCTGATACTGCACGTGCGGCTGTTCGGTCGCCGCTCGGCATCGATAGATCTGGACGTTGGTGCGAACGTTGCCCGCCGTCTCGGCCTGGACGTCCAGGCACCAGCTGTGGCCGGTTTCGTCGATCCAGCCCTTGAAGTGGTAATACAGCGTGCTCGCGGATGCGGGCGCGGAGCCCATCGCGATGGTCAACGCCATGGACACGGTCGCTACGATGCCGAGGCGGCAGCGTCTGAACAAGGTGCACCACTCTCCTGACTTGGATTTCGGTGCGGGTTCCGGAGGATTCCGAGCCTAGGCGGGCACGCTCTTCGATCCCTCTTCGCAGGCTCACCGGGTGAGCGGACCGGTCGCGGTGTTGGATGCTGCCGAGTTGCGCGGTGGCGCGCCCGGCCGCAGCATGTGGTGTGCCCACCGTGAACCGCGTGTCTCCGGTCTGGCTCGTGCTGGCCGGCATCCTTTCGGTGCAGTTCGGTGCGGTGGTCTCCAAAGGCCAGTTCGGCGAGATTCCCCCGGTGGGGATGGTGTTCCTGCGGCTGGTCACCACGTCCCTGGTCCTGCTCGCCTTCGCCCGGCCGCGGCTGTACGGCCGGGCGGGCACCGACTGGTGGCCGGTGCTGGCGCTGGGGTTCGCGCTCGGCGCGATGAACTGGGCGTTCTACGAGTCGTTCGCCCGCATCCCGCTCGGGGTGGCGGTCACCATCGAGTTCGCGGGTCCGCTGCTGCTGGCCGCCGCCGGCAGCCGGCGGCCCCGCGACCTGGCGTGGGTGGGCCTGGCCGCCGCCGGCATCGCGCTGTTCGGCGCCGGCCCCACCAGGGTCGACCCGGTCGGGTTCGGCTTGGCGCTGCTCGCCGGCGCGTGCTGGGCGCTGTACGTCGTGTCGACGGCGTCCACGGGGCGCCGCTGGGCGGGCGTCGAGGGGCTGGCGGTGGCCACGACCGTCGCCACGCTGGCCATCGCACCGTTCGCGGTGGTCTCGGCCGGTGGGCGGCTGGTCGAGCCTCGCCTGCTGGTGCTGGGGGCGCTGGTCGGGCTGCTGAGTTCGGTGGTCCCCTACAGCCTCGAGATGGTGGCGCTGCGCACGATGCCGCCCCGGGTGTTCGGCATCCTGATGAGCCTGGAGCCGGCCGCCGCCGCCCTCGCCGCCGCGGTCCTGCTCAGCGAGTGGCTCACGCCCCTGCAACTGGTGGCGGTCGCGTGCGTGACCGCCGCGAGCGTGGGCGCCGCCCGCACGGAGCCGGCCCCGGAGGCCGTTCCCGCGGAGGAACCCGGCTCAGGCTGAGCGCGGTGGCAGGCCCAGGAGGCGGTGGAGGGTGGCGGCCTCCGGGGCCACGAGGGCGGGGTCGTCGTCGGGGACGAACTCCAGCAGCACGTCGCGGGAGCGGTCGCCGGTGTTGAGGCGGCCGACCGCCGCCTGCCACAGTGCCCGGCGTTCGTGCAGGCGGCGGCGCTGGGTGCCGGGCCACCAGGAGAAGGCGTGGGCGGCGGCGACGTGGGGGAGCAGGGCGTCGAGCGTGGCGATCGCGCCGGCGTCGGGCAGGTCGTTCGGCGGCTGCCAGTAGGTGGCGGCGTTGTCGCGGGCCACGTCGGCCAGCAGGGCCAGCGTCGAGGCGGGGTCGTCGGTCAGGGTGCGGGCGTGGCACTCGAAGGCCACCGCGATGCCGGCGTCGGCGGACGCGTCGCAGATGCGGCGGGTGTCGGCGGCGACCGCCGCGCGCTGCGCCGGCGTCGCCTCGGCCGAGGCGAGTGTGCCGGCCCAGATGCGGATGCGTGGGGCGCCCAGCGCGACGGCTGTCGCGACCGTCGCGGCGATCTCGGCCGGGTCGGTGCCGCCGGCGCGCAGGTAGCTGCCGTAGGCGGCGACGGTGAGGCCGGCGTCGGCGGTGCGGGCGCGCAGGGCGGCGGCGGTGGCGCGGTCGCCGGGCGGGGCGTGGTGGTCGCCGGCCCATTCGACGGTGGCCAGGCCGGCGGCAGCGGCGACCGCGACCACCTCGGCGGCCGGACGCCGGCGCATGGTGACCGAGCACAGGCCCGGGACGAGGGTGCCCATCGGGTCAGCGCGCCATCCAGCCGCCGTCGACGACGAGGACGTGGCCGTTGACGTAGTCGGACGCGGGGGCGGCGAGGAACACGGCGGTGCCGACGAGGTCTTCCGGCGTACCCCAGCGGCCGGCCGGGATCCGCTCGGTGATCGCGCGGCACCGGTCGGGGTCGTCGCGCAGTGCCCGGGTGTTGTCGGTGGCGATGTAGCCGGGGGCGATGGCGTTGACCTGGACGCCGTGCGGGGCGAGCTCGTTGGCCATCGCGCGGGTGAGGCCGGCGACGGCGTGCTTCGACGCGGTGTACGCGGCGACGCGCACGCCGCCCTGGAACGACAGCAGGCTCGCGACGTTGACGACCTTGCCGTGCCCGCGGGCGGCCATCGGCGCCGCGAGCTGTTGGCTGAGGAAGAACAGGCTGCTGAGGTTGACGTCGAGCACGCGCGCCCAGTCCTGCGGCGCGACCGAGAGCACCTCGTCGCGGTCGATGATCCCGGCGTTGTTGACGAGGACGTCGACGGTGGTGTCGCGGGCGACGGCCGCGGCGGCGTCGCGGGCGGCGAGCGGGTCGGCGAGGTCGACGTCGACGAGCCGGCAGTCGCGGCCGAGGGCGGCGACGGCGTCGGCGGTGTCCCGGTGCGAGGCGGGCCGGCCGGCGAGGAGCAGGTCGGCGCCGGCGGCGGCGAGGCCGAGCGCGATCGCCCGGCCGATGCCCCGGCTCGCGCCGGTGACGAGGGCCGTCCGGCCGGCCAGGGAGAACAATCGCAGGTCGGCTGTCATGCTTGTGAATCCTAGGGGTGATCCTGTACAGCTTACAAGTATGTGGACAGCATCCGAGTATGAGGGAGGTGCCGCATGCCCAACATCACCGTCGAGCTCCTGCGCGGCCGCAGCCTGGACCAGCGGCGGCGGTTCGTGGAGGCGCTCACCGACGACGCCGTGACGCACCTGGGCGCGCGGCGCGAGGACGTGCGCATCGTGTTCACCGAGATCGGCGGGCACGACGTCGCCAACGGGGGTGTGCTCGCCGCCGACGACGCCTCCCGCGCGGAGGTGCTGGCCCGGCACAGCCAGGCCAGCACCGTGTAGCGAGGGGTCCGCGCCGCTACGGGGTCACGGCGATGTTCGTCAGGCCCCGTACGGCGTTGGTCACCGTGTTCGAGGCGTACACGACGTTGGGGTTGCCGGAGCACTTCGAGGTGGACGTGACGTTGACCGCGTAGTCGCCGGCGCCGCCCAGGTCGGACCGGTTGCCGCGCCAGACGCTGCCGCAGCCGTTGCCGAACGACGGGGTGGTGCCCGGGTTGTGCGTCTCGTAGCCGTTGGCGAACGTGCCCGGGCTGCGGAAGGTGCCGGTGTTGTCCTCGATGACGTAGCCGATGCCCTTCACGTCGACCCACGAATCGGCCGAGTTGGCGCCGGAGATGCCCTGCCCGTCGAACGTGTTGCCACGGATGACGCCGTTGAAGGTGCCCTCCTTGACGTCGATCGCCTCGGCGGCGACGCCCGGGCCGATGTGGTTGCCGATCACCTGGACGCGGTCGGAGCGGTCGGCGCCGCCGCTGTTGCCGTGGCAGCCCCAGTTGGAGCCGGCGGAGCCGATGTAGACGCCCTCGCCGTACCCGGCCTGGACGAGCCCGGTCCGCTCGATGCGTGAGTTGCGGATGACGCTGTCGGCGGAGGACCGGCGGAAGTGCACGGCCTCCTCCTCGACGTCGTGGACGTGGACGCCGTCGATCGTGGTGTGGTGCGAGTTGTCGGCGACGACACCCTTCTTGGAGTCCGCGACGGTGAAGCCGGTGAGGTTCCAGTACGGCGCGTTGTACAGCCACAGGCCGTAGCCGGAGTCCCAGCCGGTGGTCGGCGCCGGGCAGCTCGGCGCGGTGCCGGACGGTCCGTCGTTGACCAGGATCGCGCTCGCCGGGCCGGTGAGCGTGATGCGTTGTGCCGCCGTGCCGGCGGCGGTCGTGACGAATGAGCCGCGGTACGTGCCGGCGGCGAGCCGGATCGTCTGCCCCGGCCGCGCGGCGGCCAATGCACCCTGCAGCTGCGCGGCCGTCGAGACGTCCACGACGGGGCCGGCCGGCGGCGCCGAGGTGGAGGCGGACGGGGACGGCGACGCGGACGGCGACGCGGACGAGGACCGCGACGGGGACGGCGATGGGCTGCCGCCGCCGGCACAGGGCCGTCCGTCGACGGTGCAGTTGACGGGGGTACCGAGCCCGGAGACGTTGAATCCGAAGTCCTCGGACGCGCCGGGCGCGACGTCGCCGTTGTAGGCGGCGTTGGTGAACGTGTAGTGCTGTCCGGAGACGGTCCGCACCGAGCTCCACGAGCTGCTCACGGTCGAGCCGGCGGGCAGGTCGAACTCGACCCGCCAGCTCGTGGACGGGGCGTCGCCGGTGTTGCGGATGACGTACTGGGCGCCGTAGCCGGTGCTCCAGGTCGAGGTCTGGCCGAACGTGGCGGTCAGCTGCGGTGCGGCGGCGTGCGCGACGGCGGTGATGCCCACCGCGAGCACCACCGCGGCGCCCGCGGCGATGGCGATTCTTCGCATGGTCGTCCTCAGCAGGGCTGGCCGTTGAGGCGGCAGTTGAGCGGGAGTCCGGTACCGCTGGCGTTGAACCCGAAGTCCTCGGACTTCCCCGGGGCGATGTCGCCGTTGTACGAGACGTTGGTGAAGGTGTAGTGCTGCCCGCTGCGGGTGCGCACCGAGCTCCACGAGCTGGACACCGTCGTGCCCGCCGGCAGGTCGAACTCGACCGTCCAGCTGGTCGTCGCGGTGGTGCAGCGGTTGGTGATGACGTAGTCCGCGCCGTACCCGGTGGACCAGGTCGACGTCTGCACGAAGGCGGCGCGCAGGCACCCGGCCGAGGAAGGCGGTTGCGACGAGGGCGGTTGCGACGACGGCGGGGCCGAGGAAGGCGGTTGCGACGAGGGCGGTTGCGACGACGGGGGTGCTCCGGTCAGAGACAGCAGGAACAGCGACTGCGCCGCATCGGTGCGGGTCGCGTCCACGCCGTGCCCGCCGGTGTAGTCGCGCTGCTCGTTGCCGGCCCAGTCGGCGATCGGCACGCCACCGGCGTCGAGGTGCTGCCACCCGGTGCCGCTCCAGCCGAACTGGTACACCCGCTGCCGGTCGCCGTAGTAGGCGGTGTAGCCGGCGCCCGCGGTGACCTGCTTGGTCATCGTGTTGCGGAAGAAGGTGTTGCGCGGGCCGGACGAGCCGGACCACTTGACGGCCTTCTTGCCGGCGGCCCACCAGATCGGGAACCAGGTCGAGGCGTCCGGCCCGCCGCCGCCCTCCTCGCCGCAGTTCGCCGTGCAGCTGGCCGAGCGGTGCTCGTAGGGGACCGTGACGGTGTTGTTCTCGAACAGGTTGTTGCGCTCCCACCCGCCGTGCAGGTTGAGGTCGGAGTCGAAGTCGTTGCCGATGACCACGTTGCCCGACGCCGACCACTGGAAGGTGAAGTGGCGCAGGTTGCGTGAGGTGTTCCCGGCGTACAGCGAGTCCCAGACGCGGGAGCCGCGGAAGTACCCGTTGCCGCCCTTGCCCTTGTTCCAGGCGCCGTCGAGCTCGTTGTTCACGATCTGCAGGTGGTAGGCCTCCTCGGTGACGATCGGGTGCGATCCGGTCATCTCCGCGCGGACACCCTTCACCCACGAGTCGGCGGCCCACTTGAAGACGATGCCGTGCATCTCGTAGGCGGGGGCCATGTTGCCGTAGTTGTGCGTCGCGTCGGCCCGGTTCAGGCCCGGCATGTCCTGGGTGAAGGACAGGTTCTCGAAGCCGACGCCGACGACCGGGTCGACGATGGGCGACACCCGCGAGACGTAGGTGGTGCCGCCGATGGCGGGGGAGCCGTCCGAGGTCGAGTCGACGGGGACGTCGTACTCCAGGGGCTTGTCGACGGTGACGGTCCGGTTCGTGGTGTCGACCGCGGTGACGGTGAACATCTGCTGGCGCATGTGCTGGTTGAGCAGCGTGCCGTCGGCGGAGGCGATGTTCTGCTGGGCGTAGAAGTTGACGGAGTTGGCGGCGCGGACGTTCACCAGCCCGCCGACGGTGAGGTTCGTCAGCGAACCCGAGCTGGCCAGGTAGATGGTGTGGTCGCCGGTGCGGGCGGCGAAGCCGGTGTCGCCGGGCTTGGCGCGCAGCGCCACGCCCGCCTTCCAGTGGACGTTGACGGTGCCCTCGAAGATGTCCTTGCGGTTGGCGGGTACGGCGGCGTAGTCGGCGGCGTAGGACGAGTGCACGCCGCGGGACTGCACGCGGAACAGGCCGCGGCCGGGCCACAGCCAGCCGCCGGTGCCCTGCCCGGACGTCATGCCGTCCTCGTCCCAGTCCGACCCGTCGGCGGTGAGGGTGTCGTAGGCGGTGTTCGCGTCGGGCCGGTAGACGATCCGGGTGCCCCCGGTGCTGCCGGAGCCGGTGCCGCGCAGGATCAGGTAGTCGGCGTCGACGTGGATCTCGCGGGAGACGTTCAGCGTGCCGGCCGGCAGCGACAGCAGGCTCAGCTTCGTGTAGGAGGCCGTCGGGCTGCAGCCCGACTTGATCGCGTCGATCGCGGCCTGGATGCCGGCGGTGTCGTCGGCACCGTCGTCGGGGCGGACGTTGTACTGCGAGTCGAGCTCGGCCGCGGTGACCTGGCACGCCGCGCTCGGGTTGACGTCGGCCGCGCCGGGCAGGTCGGCACCGCCGCGGTAGCCGGCCCGGCTCCAGTCGTAGAGGCCGGCGACCGGTGCGCGCCGGTTCGCCGCCGACAGGTTCAGCGTGGTCAGCGCACCCGGGCCGGCCTGCGCACTCGACGTCTGGGCGAGGTACACCACGGTCGCCGAGGCCAGCACCACGGCGGCCGCGGGCAGCACGAGGGATCTTCGGAGCATCGATACCTCCGGGGCTCTTAACAGCTCAGTAATGCGCTAGTAAAGTGAACGCCGTCCAGCACGTCAATAGGCGTCCGTCATTGAGTTTTGGATCCACATATGTGGACGGATAAAGGGGATAGAGGAGGCGGAGTGCAGCGCATTCTGATCACCGGTGGTGCCGGCAAGGTGGCGGCGCTGCTGCGTCCCCGCCTGGCGCGGCCGGGCCGTGCGCTCCGGCTGCTCGACCTGCGCGCCGCGGACCCGGTCGACGGCGCGGGCGAGGAGGAGGCCGTCGTGGCGAGCGTCGACGACGCCGAGGCGATGGCGGTGGCGTGCAAGGACGTCGATGCCGTCGTGCACCTCGGCGGGCTGGCCAAGGAGGACACCGTCGAGCACGTGCTGCGGGTCAACGCCTACGGCACCTTCTGCGTGCTGGAGGGCGCGCGGCTGGCCGGCGTGCGCCGGGTCGTGCTCGCCTCGTCGAACCACGCCGTCGGGTTCGCCGACGTCGCCGGGCGCACCGAGGTGCCGGCCGACATCCCGGGCCGGCCGGACACGATGTACGGCTGGAGCAAGGCCGCCGGGGAGCTGGCCGGCCGGCTCTACGCGGACCGGTTCGGGATGGACGTGCTCTGCCTGCGCATCGGGCTGTGGGTGGCGACCCCGCCGGGGCTGCGCGGGCTGTCGATGTGGCTGTCCCCGGACGACGGTGCGCGGCTGGTCGAGGCGTGCCTCGCGGCGCCGGCGCCGGGCTACCGCATCGTCTGGGGCGTCAGCCGCAACACGGGCCGCTGGTGCTCACTGGCCGAGGGCGAGGCGATCGGGTACTTCCCGCGGGACGACGCCGAGCGCTTCCGCGCCGACCTGGCAGCGCGGCACGGCGAGCCCGACCCCGCGCACGACCCGGACCTGCGCCGCATCGGCGGCCCGTGGTGCGACATCCCCCTGGGCCGCCGCCGGCCCGCTTAGCGGATGCCCTCGCGGCGCAGGCTGGCGGCGAGGAGGCTGGTGTGGCGCAGCAGGGCGGTCGCCACCCGGTCGACCTCATCGGCGTCGGCGAGCTTCGCCGGCATCGAGCAGCTGATCGCGTCGCTCGCCGGGATCCGGTAGTCGACCGGGACGGCGACGCAGGCGACCCCCTCCGTGCCCTGCTCCCGCTCGAACGCCCAGCCGCGCGCCCGCACCGCCTCCAGCTCGGCGAAGAGCGTCGCGCGGTCGGTGATCGTGTTCGCGGTGAGGGCCTCGAGCTTCCCGGGCAGGATCGCGTCGACCTCGTCGTGGGTCAGGCTGGACAGCAGGCACTGGCCGAGCGCGGTGACGTGGGCCGGGAGGCGGCGCCCGACGCGGGGCACGACCGACGCTCCGCCGCGGGACTCGCGGCTGGCCAGGTAGAGGACGTGGGCGTTGTCGCGGCGGGCGTAGTGCATCGTGTACCCCAGCTCGGCGCGCAGGTCCTCCAGCGTCTCGTAGGCGAGGGACAGGGCCGGGTCGCGGTCGAGATAGGCGGTGCCCGACAGCAGCGCGTGCGGCCCGACGCCGAACGCGGAGCCGCTCGGGTCGGCCTCGACCCACTTCATCTCGCGCAGCGTGCGGATGAGGGCGTGCAGGCTGGAGCGCGGGTAGCCCATCCTCTCCTGCAGCTCGGCGATCGTGAGCCGGGTGGGCGACGCGGCCAGGGTCTCCAGGATCCGCACGGTGCGCTCGGCCGACTTGACCGGCGAGGTCTCCGCCGCACCGTGCTCCTCGCTCGCCTCGCGGCGCTTACCTGCCATGCCGACCACCCATCCCGTGTTCCGCCCTGTGTTGACGGCCATGTTACAGGACGCTAACTTGTCACTGCACGCTTTCACATGTACGGATGGTGTCCACATATGTAGACAGGAGGCAGGGCAGTGTCTGGACGGCACCCCACGCTCAGACTTGTCGCCACGCTCGCGTTCGCCGGCCTGCTCGCCGCGTGCGGCGGCTCCGGCGCGGCGCCCGCCAAGGACCAGGACGCAGGCGCGCAACTGGAGATCTGGGTGCGCAAGCCCCCGGGCTCCAACACCGAGAAGACCACGAAGGAGCTCGCCGCCAAGTTCACCGAGCGCTCCGGCGTCCCGACCCACGTGACCGCGCTCTTCGACGACTTCGAGACCAAGCTGCAGCAGGCCGCCGCCCAGAAACAGCTGCCCGACATCGTCATCAACGACACCGCGCAGCTCGGCCTGCTCGTCAAGCAGGGCATCGTGCGCGAGGTCGACCGCAACGGCATCGACGGCCAGGACAAGCTCACCCCCGCGTCCTGGGAGGCCGCGAAGGGTGCCGACGGCAAGTTCTACGGCGTGCCCAACAGCGCGCAGTCCTTCGCGCTGTTCATCCGCAAGGACTGGCGCGAGAAGCTCGGCCTGGCCCAGCCGAAGTCGTGGGGCGACCTCGACGCGCTCGCCACCGCGTTCACCACAAGGGACCCCGACGGCAACGGCAAGGCCGACACCTACGGCTACGTCGTGCCGGGCTCGACGAAGCGCGGCTACATGTCGTGGTACCTCACCAGCTTCCTCTGGGCCGGCGGCGGCGACTACTTCACAGAGAAGAACGGCAAGTACACTCCGGCCATCGCGAGCGAGCAGTCGGTCGCGGCCGTCGAGTGGTTCAAGGCCCAGTTCTGCGTCGCCAAGACGGTCGTCCCGGGCGCGGTCACGATGGAGACCACCCAGGCGCACCCCGCGTTCGAGACCGGCAAGGGCGGCATCTACTTCACCGGGCCCTACAACATGGCCCGCTTCGACAAGAACCTCGGCGCCGACAAGTACGAGGTGGTCGCGGCCCCGCCCGGCCCCGGCGGCAAGTCGGCCTCCCTGGCCGAGGGCGAGAATATCTACCTGATGGCCGGCTCGAAGAACCAGGCCGGACAGGAGAAGTTCGCCGAATTCGCGATCTCGGTCGAGGGACAGACCATCGGCATGGCCGGCGACACCGACGGCAACATCGTCCGGCTGCCGGTCAACTCGCAGGTCACCCTCGGCTCCGTGCGCAAGGACACCCGCTGGGACGTCTTCGACAAGGTCTACAAGGAGGTCGGGCGGTACACCCCCGCCGTGCCCGACTGGACCCCGTTCCGCCAGGCGTCCTCCGACACGATCAACGCCATCGTCGCCGACTGCGGCTCCAACCCGAAGCAGCAGCTCACCAAGCTGGCCGAGACGTTCCAGCAGGAACTCGCCAAGCAGGGCGCGGCGGCCTGATGGCAGCCATCGCCCCGCCGCGGGCGGGAGCGCGCCGCGCTCCCGCCCCGGCGTCGCCCAGCAGGCGGCGCCCCTTCCGGCTGCGCGCGAGCCTCGTCCCCTGGGCGTTCCTCGCCCCGGCGCTGATCCTCTTCACGCTGTTCAAGTTCGTGCCGATGGCCCGCGCCATCGAGATGGGCTTCTACGAGGTGCGGCCGTACCTCGGCGACCGCTGGGTCGGCGCCGACAACTACCGCCAGGTCGTCACCGACGACACGTTCCTCGCCGCGATCTGGCACACGGTCGTGCTCGCCGTCGGCCAGACCGCCGGCTCGATCGTCATCGGCCTCGTCCTCGCCCTGCTCGTCGAGGGGCAGGCCCGGAGCCTGTGGTTCGTGCGCACCGCGGTGTTCCTGCCGACCGTCGCCGCCATGGCCGTCGTCGCCGAGGTGTGGCGCATCCTGTACTACCCGGCGCCCGACGGCGCGATCAACAGCATCCTCGGCTGGGTCGGCATCGGCCCGTCACAGTTCCTCAACTCCCAGGACACGTCGCTGTGGTCGGTCATGGCCGTCGGCATCTGGCGGGGCGCGCCCTACGACATGATGATCTTCATCGCCGGGCTCGCCGGCGTCGACCGCACGCTCTACGAGGCCTCGTCGGTCGACGGCGCGAACGGCTGGCGGCGGCTGTGGCACGTGACCTTCCCGGCGCTGCGGCCGGTGTTCGCGATCCTCTTCACGCTCGCCGCGATCCGCGGGATGCGCGTGTTCACCGAGATCTTCCTGCTCACCAACGGCGGCCCCAACGGCTCGACCGAGGTCCTCATGACGCTCATCTACAAGCTCGGCCTGGAGCGCAACGAGCTCGGCGTCGCCGCCGCCGGGTCGGTGGTGCTGCTGCTCGCCACCGTCGTGCTCACGCTCGCGGTCCAGTACGCCCGGTCCCGGAGGGCCGACCGATGACGGCATCCCGCCACGACACCGCGCTCGGCTTCGCCGACCGGCCCGGCCCGGCGGCCCGCGTCGCCCGGCTCGTCGTCTACACCGCCCTGGTGCTGGTCTTCGCCGGCCCGCTGCTGGCCCTGCTGGTCAGCTCGTTCGGCAAGGTCCACGACCCGTCGAGCCTGACGATCATCCCGCGGGACTTCACCCTCGACAACTTCCGCGCGGCGATCCGGCAGGACGTGCTGCGGTACCTCACCAACTCCTTCATCGTCGCCGGCGGTGGCCTGCTGCTGCAGATCCTGGTGAGCATCTCGGCCGCCTACGCCCTGGCCCGCAAGCGCTTCCCCGGCCTGCGCCTGGTGTTCCTGCTGATCCTGTCCACGATGATGCTGCCCGAGGAGATCCTCGCGATCCCGCTGTCACTGGTGCTCGCCGACGTGCCGGTCGTGCACGTGAACCTCATCGGCAGCCTGGTCGGCATGATCGTCCCGGTCGGCGCCTGGGCGTTCTCGATCCTCGTGATGACCGAGTTCATGCGCGAGATCCCGGTCGAGCTCGAGGAGGCCGCCCGCCTCGACGGCGCCGGCGACCTGCGCATCTTCTGGTCCGTCGTCATGCCGCTGTGCCGGCCGGCGCTCGGTGTCATCGGCATCTTCGGCTTCAACATGATCTGGGACCAGTACATGCTGCCGCTGCTCGTCGCGCAGGACTCCGCCCAGTTCACGCTGCCGCTCGCGCTGCGCAGCCTGCGCGCCGACGAGCAGGTCGGCGTCGGCGTCGTGCTCGCCGCGGCGCTGCTGGCGCTGCTGCCGTCGGTCATCGCCTTCCTCGGCTTCCAGCGCCAGTTCATGCGGGGCCTCACCTCCGGCGCCGTCAAGGGATGAAGGGACATGTGCTGATGCACCTCCACGGCCTGCTGTCGTTTCCGCTGACACCGTTCACCGAGGACGGCAAGGTCAACCTCGCCGTCCTCGCCGACCACGTCGAGCAGCAGTTGGCCGCCGGGCCGTCCGGGCTGTTCGTGGCCTGCGGCACCGGCGAGTTCACCAGCCTGTCGATGCAGGAGTACCGCGACGTGGTCGGCACCGCGGTGCGGGTGGCCGCGGGCCGGGTGCCGGTGTTCGCCGGCACCGGCGGCGGGCCGCAGCTCGCGCGCGACTTCGCGGCCGCGGCCGCCGAGACCGGCGCGGACGGGCTGCTGCTGCTCCCGCCGTACCTCGTCAGCTCGACCCCGGCCGGGCTCGTCGAGCACGTCCGGTTCGTGGCGGAGGCGACGCCGCTGCCGATCACCGTCTACCAGCGGGCCAACGCCGTGCTCGACCCGGCCGCCGCCGTCGCGCTGCTCGACGTGCCCACCGTCGCCGGGATCAAGGACGGGCGGGGCGACGTGAGCGCGATGCTGCGCCTGGTCACCGCGATCCGCACCAGCGGGCACCCGCGGGCCGCCGAGTTCGGCTTCCTCAACGGGCTGCCGACCGCGGAGCTGTCCGTGCAGGCGTACCGGGCGATCGGCGTCGAGAGCTACTCCTCGGCCGTGCTGTGCTTCGTCCCCGACATCGCCACCGCGTTCTACCGGGCCGTGTCGGCCGGCGACGCGGCCACCGCGCAGACCCTGCTCGCCGCGTTCTACCTGCCGTTCGTGGCGCTGCGCGACCTCGTGCCCGGCTACGCCGTCTCGCTGGTCAAGGCCGGTGCCCGGCTGGCCGGCCTCGACGTCGGCGCGGTGCGGCCGCCGCTGCTCGACCCCACACCCGCCCACGTGGAACGGCTCGCCGAGGTGATCGCCGCCGGCCGGGCCGCGCTGCACGGGCTGAGGAAGGCCGCATGAGGATCCTCGACGCCGCGGTCACGCCGATCGCGTTCCCCGACCCGCCGCTGCTGAACTCCGCCGGCGTGCACGAGCCGTGGGCGCTGCGCACGATCGTCGAGCTCTCCTGCGGCGACGGCCTCACCGGCCTCGGCGAGACGTACGGCGACGCGCCGCACCTCGACCTGGTCCGCACGGCCGCCGCCGCGCTCGCCGGGGCCGACCCGTTCGACCTCGCCGCGGTCCACCGGACGGTCGCGGCCGCAGTGACCGGCGCCGCCGCCGACCGGCACGGGCTGACCGGCGCGCCCGACCCGGTGGCGAAGGTGTTCGCCCCGTTCGAGGTCGCGTGCCTCGACCTGCAGGCGCGCTCGATCGGCCGGCCGGTGCACGCGCTGCTCGGCGGGCGCTACCGCGACTCGGTCGCGTTCTCCGCCTACCTGTTCTACAAGTGGGCGGGTCATCCCGGGGCGCCCGCCGACGGCTTCGGCGCGGCGCTCGACCCCGACGGCGTCGTCGCTCAGGCGCGGCTGCTCGTCGACCGGTACGGGTTCCGCTCGATCAAGCTCAAGGGCGGCGTCTTCCCGCCCGACGCCGAGATCGACGCGATCCGGGCGCTGCGCGACGCGTTCCCCGACCACCCGCTGCGGCTCGACCCGAACTGCGCCTGGTCGGTCGAGACGTCACGCAAGGTCGCGGCGGCGACGGACGGGCTCCTGGAGTACCTCGAAGACCCCACCCCCGGCATCGCCGGGATGGCCGCCGTCGCCCGCGAGGCCGGGATGCCGCTGGCCACCAACATGTGCGTCGTGCGCGCCGCCGACCTCCGCCCGGCCTTCACCGAGGGCGCGGTCGGCGTCGTGCTCGCCGACCACCACTACTGGGGCGGACTGCGCGCGTCGGCCGACCTGGCCCGGATCTGCGACGCGTGGGGCGTCGGCGTCTCCATGCACTCCAACAGCCACCTCGGGATCAGCCTGGCCGCGATGGTGCAGCTCGGCGCCGCCCTGCCCAACCTGACCTACGCCGCGGACACGCACACCCCGTGGCAGGACGGCGTCGACGTCGTCACCGCGCCGCTGCCCGTCGTGGACGGTGCGGTCGCCGTGCCGGACGGGCCCGGCCTCGGCGTCGAGCTCGACCGTTACATGCTGGCCCGGCTGCACGAGCGGTACCTGCGCTGCGGGGTGCGGGTCCGCGACGACACCGGCTACATGCGCACGGTCGACCCGGCGTTTCGCAAGCTGCGCCCCCGGTGGTAGTCCTCTCCGGCCACGCGTACTGCTGGGACGTGCTCGGTGACCCGGCGTTCGCCGGCCGCGCCGCCGCCCTCGGCCTGGACTCGGTCACCCTCGCTGCGGCGTACCACAGCGTCCGGGCCGCGACCCCGCTGCACCCGCGCCACCAGGTCGTCGACGCCCGTTACGCGGCGCTGTACCGCCCGGTGCGCGCGTCGGTGTGGCACGGCCGCCGCCTGCGCCCCCTCGCGCCCGACTGGCTGGACGACCCGGACCCGTTCCGCACCGCGGCCGCGGCGCTGTCGGCGCAGGGACTCCCCGTGACGGCCTGGGTCGTGCTCACCCACAACACCCGGCTGGGCACCGAGCACCCGGACGTCGCCGTGGCGAACTGCTTCGGCGACCGCTACCCCTACGCCCTGTGCCCGTCGTGGGAGGAGGTCCGCGACTACGCGGCGCTGCTCGCCGCCGAGGCCGTCCACGACGTGCCGCTGAGCGCGGTGTCCCTCGAGTCGTGCGGGCAGCTCGGCGTGGTCCACGCCGGTCACCACGACAAGACCGCCGACCCCTGGGACCCGCTCGCCCGGCGCTGGCTGTCGGTCTGCTGCTGCCCGGCGTGCCGCCGCGCCTGGTCGTCCGCCGGCGCCGACCCGGCCCGGATCACCGCGCAGCTGCGCGCCGCGGTCCGCACCGGATCGCCGGTCGACGACGCCGGGGTCGTGCTCGGCGCACGGCTCCGCGCGGCGGAGACCCTGCGGGCAGGGTGTGCCGCCGCGCTCGGCGACCTCCCGATCCTGCTGCACGCCGGCGTCGACCCGTGGGCGACCGGCCCGTCACCCGGGCTCCCGGCCGCGACGGGCGGCCGCCTCCTGCTCAACGCCTGGGACGGCACCCCGTCGGCGGTGGAGGCCGTCGCCGCCGCGGCCGGGCGGGGCGACACCGTCCACGCCTACGTCACCGCGCTCGGGAAGGCCCGATCCGGTCTGCCCGACCAGGTCCGCGCCCTCGTCGCCGCCGGGGCGAGCGGGATTCACCTCTACCACCTGGGCCTCGCGCCGGCCGCCGGGCACCAGGCCATGCACGCGGTCTCGAGGATGCTGGAGAAGACATGAGCCATGCCCTGCACGCCGTCGCCGACGCCCTGGACGCGGCCCGCGACCGGGTGCTCGACGTGGTGGCCGCCGAGACCGGCCTCACCGAGGCCCGGCTGGCCGCCGAGCTCGACCGCACGACCGGCCAGCTGCGCCTGCTCGCCACCGCCGGCCGCTCCTCCGGCCGATCGCCGGTCCGCTCGCCGCGGGCCGCCCCGGACGGCGCCGACGTGGTGCGGATCGAGGTCCCGATCGGCCTCGTGGCCGTGTTCGCCGCCTCCAACTTCCCGCTCGCGTTCGGCGTGCTCGGCGGCGACACCGCGGCCGCCCTCGCCGCCGGCTGCCCGGTGGTCGTCAAGGCCCACCCGGCACAGCCCGCGACCGCCGACCTGCTCGCCGGCATCGCCGCCCCGTTCCTGCCCGGTTTCCGCCTGGTCCACGGCGGACCGGACGTGTCGCTCGCCCTCGTGCGCGACCCGGCCGTGCGCGCCGTCGCCTTCACCGGCTCCCCGTCCGGCGGCCGGGCCCTCATGGACGCCGCCGCCGCCCGCCCCGACCCCATCCCCGTGTACGCGGAGATGGGCTCGCTCAACCCCGTCTTCGTCCTGCCCTCCGCCCTCGCCGACCCGTCGTGGCCGGCCCGGCTGGCCGCCTCGGTGACCGGCTCGGCCGGCCAGCTGTGCACCAAGCCGGGCCTCGTCGTCGTCCCGGACGGCGCGACGGACGCGGTCGGCGCCTTCGCCGCCGCGGTGGCCGCGGCGGCGCCCTTCGCGCGCATG
>NZ_JBEXCY010000226.1:0-13190 GCF_040605515.1 Dactylosporangium sp. NPDC005572
GCGGTCACGTGGTCCTCGACCTCGGTGTCGTCGGTGAGCTGGTGCTTGGCGGCGCCGCTCGCCGCCCTGCACACCGTGGAGCCGGACGAGATCGGGCTGGGCGACCTGGGCCCGCGCCGTTCGTACCTGCGCCGCCAGCTGCACCGCTGGCGCTCGGTCGTCGCCGACGCCGCCGGTGGGGCCGCGGCGCAGGCCGCCGAGCTCGACCGGATCGCGCAGGACCTGGAGCGCCGGATGCCCCGCGACGACCGGTGCCGCGTCGTGCACGGCGACTACCGGCTCGGCAACGCGATCGTCGGCCCCGGCGGCGACATCCGGGCCGTGCTGGACTGGGAGCTCGTCACCCTCGGCGAGCCGCTGGCCGACCTGGGGCTGCTGGCCGCGTTCTGGGACCCGCCGGCCGAGGCGATGCTCGGCGTGCGGCTGGCGACGTCGGCGCCCGGCGCCGCCGGGCTCGGCGAGGCGCTGGCCCACTACGCCGGCCTCACCGGCGCCGGCCTCGACGACTTCGACTACCACTACCGCATGGCGTGCTGGCGGGTGGCCGGCACGGCGCTGCGGGCCCTGCACCGGTACCGGTCCGGGGTGATGGCCGACGCCGTCGACACCACGAAGTTCGTCGCCGCGTGCGACGCCTGGATCCGGCTCGCCGACGCACCGGCGCCCGGGCGCTGAGCCTCACTCCCCGATGAAGTCGGGCTCGGCGCGTTCGGCGAACGCGGCCAGCCCGATGCGTGGGTCCGCGGCGCGCATGTGCTCCACGGTCAGCCGCCGCTCGATCTCCAGGCCGGCGCCGAGGTCCGGTGCGGCCAGGCCCAGGCGGATCGCCTCCTTCATCCGCGCGGTCGCGACCGGGCTGCGCCGGGCGAGCACGGCGGCCATCGCCCGGGCGTGGGCGAGCACCTCCGCCGCCGGCCGCACCGCGTTGACGAGCCCGGCGGCGAGGGCATCGCGCGGTTCGACGGGCAGGCCGCTGAACATCAGCCACTTCGCCCGGCGCTCGCCGGTCAGCCGGGGCAGCCGCTGGGTACCGCCGCCGCCCGGTATCAGCCCGTAGACGGCGTGCTGGTCGGCGAGGCTGGCGTCGTCGGCGACGACGGCAAGGTCGCACGCCTGCATCAGCTCGAACCCGCCCGCGTAGGCGACGCCGTGCACGGCCGCGATCGACGGCAGCGGCGAGGCGGCGAGGCGCCCGAAGACCTGGTGCCAGTACGCCATGAACTCGGCCAGCAGACCGGAGTCGGCGACCTTGTCGTCGACCGCGCCGAGGTCCGCGCCGGCGCAGAACCCCCGGCCCTCGCCGCGCACGATGAGCACCCGGACGGCCCGGTCGCCCTCCGCGATCCGCAGCGCCCGCTCGATCTGGTGCAGCATCTCGCGGTCGATGGCGTTGAGCTTCTCCGGCCGGCTCAGCACGAGCTCGCCGACCCGGTCGTGCACATCGAGCCGGACCCGGTCCATCAGCGCAGCTCGGGCAGGACGTCGTGGGCGATCGTGTCCAGGACCCGGTCGCGGTCCTCCGGTGGCGCGGCGACCTGCAGGATGACCGTGCCCGCGCCGGCGGCGGCGAACTCGCGGATCCGGCGGGCGACCGCGCCCGGCGAGCCGAGCAGGAGGTAGCGGTCGGCGAGCGGCGCGAAGTCCTGCCGGTAGGCGGCGCTGACGTGGTCGATGCCGGTCCGCCGCGCCCAGCCGGCGTCCGGGTCGGCGCAGGCGAAAGCGAACAGGGCCGCTCCGACGCCGGACGGGTCGCGCCCGTGCCCGGCGGCCGCGGCCCGGACCCGGTCCAGCCCGGCCCGCAGCTGCTCCGGCGTCACCATGTACGGCAGCCAGGTGCGGGCGAACCGGCCGGCGCGGCGGATCGCGCCGTCCTTGCGGCCGCCGAGCCAGATCGGCGGTCCCCCGGGCTGCACCGGCGGTGGGTCGAGCGCGACGCCCTGCAGGCGCGTGTACGTTCCCTCGTACGACACCGGTCCGCCGCGGAACAGCAGGCGCAGCACCTCAAGGCCCTCGTCGAGCCGGCGGAACCGCTCGGCGGGGTCGACCCCGACGGCCGCGAACTCGGCCGGCGCCTCCCCGCCGGCACCGACGCCGAGCTCGAAGCGCCCCTGCGCGACCTGGTCGAGCGTCGCGGCCAGCTTGGCGACGAGGGCGGCCGGGTAGAGCGGCAGCAGGCTCACCGTGCTGACCAGCCGGATCCGCGTGGTCACCGCGGCGGCCGCGGCGAGCTCGACGAACGGGTTCGGCGCGACCTGGAAGAACAGGTGCTCGCCGCAGGCCAGGTAGTCGAAGCCGAGCGCCTCGGCCCGCCGGGCGTCGGCGGGCACGGACCCGGCGGCCCCGAGCGTCAGGCCGGCCTTCACGCCGCCACGGCTTCCCGGAACCGCCCGTTGAGCTCGTCGAGCAGGTCACGGGCGGCGGCCCCGGCGCGCGGCAGCCGCGCCAGGGTGCGGAAGTCGGAGACGCCGAGCGCCCGCAGCCGTGGCACGTCGGCCAGCACGCGCGGGAGGTCGAGGGCCCCGTCGGCGACGACGGTCGGCAGCGCGGCCGAGATCCGCACGGTGGCGAAGTCGCGGCCGTGCCGCTCGACGAGCGGGCGCATCGCGTCCCGCGCCGCGGCGAGGTCGCCGGTCCTGACGCCCCACGGGATCCAGCCGGCGCCGTGGGTCGCCAGGCGCCGGGCCACGGCCGGGATCGCCCGGCCGCCCAGCCATACCGGCACCCCACCGGGGTCGGTGGGCTTGGGTCGCATGTGGACGGCGTCGAGCTCGAACCCGCGCCCCGACATCGAGACCTCGTCGGTGGTCCACAGTGCCCGGCACACCGCGAGGGTCTCGTCGAGCACCCGGCCCCGCTCGGCGAACGGCACGCCGACCGCACGGTACTCGGCCTCCTGCCAGCCGACGCCGACGCCGAGCTCGAGCCGCCCGTGGGACAGCACGTCGATGGTGGCGGCGATCTTCGCCAGGAGGACGGCCGGGCGCAGCGGCGCGACGAGGACGTTGGTGGCGAGCCTGACCCGCGTCGTGACGGCGGCCATCGCCGCCAGCGCGGTCAGCGGCTCCAGCCAGTCCCCGTCGGGGCCGGTGGGCTGCACGCCGCCGGTGACGCCGCCGGTGGCCGGCTGTCCGTACGCGGACAGGTCGCGGCCGAAGACGAGGTGGTCGACGACGAAGATCCGGTCGATGCCGGCCGCGTCGGCGGCGCGTGCCTGGTCGAGGATGTGCCGCCAGTCGCCCGGGGGCTCGGCGGCGAAGTTACGGACGGCGACGGAAAGCTCCGGCTCGACAGGGTCTCCCACGGGTGCAGCATATGGCCGGCCGCATGCCGTAGCCAACCCAACGGTTGGTTTGTTATGTTGCCGGTCGACGAACCCCGACCCGGGATGAGGTGACCGTGCCGAGCGACCACGACGGCAGGACCGCGATCGTCACCGGCGGTTCCCGCGGCATCGGCCGGGCGATCGCCGGCGAGCTCGTGCGCGCCGGCGCCCGGGTCCTGGTGACCGGCCGCAGGCAGCCCGCGCTCGAGGCGGCCGCGGCCGAGCTCGGACCGGCCTGCCACTGGCGGGTCGCGCACGCCGCCGACCCCGCAGCCGCCGCCGACTGCGTCGCGTTCGCGGTGCGCACGTTCGGCCGCGTCGACTACCTCGTGAACAACGCGGCGGTGAACCCGCAGTGGGGCCCGACCATCGACGTGGAGCCGCCGCTGGTCACCAAGCTCACCGAGGTGAACCAGTGGGCGCCGCTGTACTGGACGCAGCTGGTCTGGCGGGCCGGCATGCGTGAGCACGGCGGCGCGGTGGTCAACATCAGCTCGATCGGCGCCCGCATCGCGACGCCGAAGACGGGCTTCTACAACGCGACGAAGGCGGCGCTGGACCACCTCACCCGGCAGCTGGCCGCCGAGCTGGCGCCGGCCGTACGGGTCAACGCGGTCGCGCCCGGGCTGATCGACACCGACATGGCCGCCGCCATCCCCGAGCCGGAGCGGGCCCAGCTGCTCAGCGGCATCCCGATGGGCCGCTTCGGCACGCCCGAGGACATCGCCGCGATCACCTCGTTCCTGCTGTCCGACCGCGCCGGCTGGATGACCGGCCAGGTGGTCGCGGTCGACGGCGGCGCGCTGGTGGCGCACGGATCGGCGGCCTCATGACGATCCGCGAGACGCCGTACCGCGTCGTCGTCTGGGGCCCGGGATACACCGGCGCCCAGGCCCTGCGCGAGATCGCCCGCCGCCCCGAGCTCCAGCTCGTCGGCTGCCTCGCCTACAGCCCGGCGAAGGTCGGCCGCGACGCGATGGAGCTCATCGGCGAGCCACCGATCGGCGTCGAGGTCGTCGCCGACCCGCAGGCGATCCACGACCTGGACGCCGACGTCGTGCTCTACGCGGGCATCGCGCTGCCCGACGAGACGTCGCGGCACGCGGAGATCACCGCGCTGCTGCGCGGCGGCAAGAACGTCGTCACGTCGACCGCGTACTTCTTCCCGTGGCAGCGCGGCGAGGCGTACGTCGCCCCGATCGAGGCCGCCTGCGCCGAGGGTGGCACGACCCTGCACGGCACCGGTATCCACCCGGGCTGGTTCGCCGAGCGGTTCGCGCTCACCGCGACCAGCCTGTGCACCACCGTGCACGCCGTGCACCTGCGCGAGATCTGCGACCTGAGCCATCACGCCGGCGACACGATCGCCGCCATCGGCTTCGGCCGGCGGCCCGAACAGCTCGGCTCGAAGACCCGCAAGACGCTGCTGAGCCGGTACTACTTCGAGTGCATCGCCGGGCTCGCCCACCATCTCGGCCTGCCGGTCGAGGAGCTGACGGCCGAGGTCCGGTACCTGCCCAGCACCCGGACGCTGCAGTGTGCCGGGGTGACGGTCGAGCGGGGTACCGTCGGCGCGCTCGACGGCGTGTGGAGCGGGCTCGTCGGCGGCGAACCCGTCATCACCGTCCGCGAGCTGTGGTACCTGGACCCGGCGCTCGTCGACGACGGCGTCGAGCTCGTCTCCGGCGACCTGTACGAGGTCGAGGTGCGGGGCCTGCCCGTCGACGTGCGCACCCGCGCCGACCTGCGCACCTCGGACGCACGCGACGTCTTCGGCGTCGACGACCGGCAGTCCGCGGCCAACCTGGCGACCGCCGTGCAGCTGGTGCAGACGATCCCGGCGGTCGTGGCCGCGCCGCCCGGCATCCTGCTCGCGCCCGGCTTCGCCTACCCCGCGGCCGACCTGCGCACCATCCCCGACGCGCTGGGGCGCCGGCCGCGGGTCATCCCCGAGACGATCCGCTGATCGGCACGCCAACCGGCCGGTCGGTCGGGTGAGTCAGTGCCGCAGGATCCCGTGCATGACGAAGTCGGCGAGCTCGTCGACCAGGGTCTCCTGCGCCTTGCGCCCGGCGGCCCGGAACCAGTTCGGCACGTAGGCGAGGATGCCGATGATCGAGTACATGACCATGTTGACGTTCAGCTCGCGGAACTCCCCCGCCCGCACGCCGGCGGACAGCAGCTGCCGGGTGAACTTCTCATAGCGGTCGATGCGCCGGCGCAGGTCGACCGCCTGCTCCTCGTCGAGGTGCTGCTCGACCCAGGGCAGCTCCTGGAAGAACACCACCAGCTCGTCCTGCTTGGTCGAGACGTGCTCGACCTGCAGCCGGATCAGCGCCCGCATGCGCTCCGCGGCGCTGCCGGTGCGCGGCACCCGGCCGATGAGCTCGAGGGTCGCGTCGACCTGGTCGGACAGCAGCTCGTAGAGGATGGCGCTCTTGGAGGGGTAGTAGTGGTACAGCGTCCCCTTGTTGAGCCCGACCGTGTCGGCCAGCAGATCCATGGAGGCCGCATCGTAACCGTGCGCGCGGATGAGGCGGGCCGCGGTGGTCCGGACTTCAGCGCGTCGTGATGGCCGAGGCAACCTGTTCCCTTCGCCGGGGTTCCTTCGCCGGTTTCGGATGAATGATAGGGGCGGCCGACCCATGACGCGACGCGGAGTGCAGAAACGTCACCGCCGCGGCGCGGAGCGTGACAGCGCGACTCGGCGCACCTGACGGCGCCGGCCTTCATCATCTTAATCATATAGCGGATATGACCGGACTCGGTTAGCATCGGCACATGCCCAGCGGCCTCGTCCGGACGTTCGACGACGACGGAACTCGCACGGTGACCCTTCATCGCCCCGAGAAGCGCAACGCGTTGTCCCGCGCCATGCAGGTCGAGCTGTGCGATGTCCTCGCCGCGGCCGACCAGGACGCCACGGTCCGCGCGGTGGTGCTCACCGGCACCGATCCGGCGTTCTGCGCGGGGCTCGACTTCACCGACCGCGACCAGTTCGCCGACCGGTACGGCAACCAGTTCCGCCACCACCCGGCCCGCGCCCTGCGGGCCATGCGCAAGCCGGTCGTCTGCGCCGTCAACGGGGCGTGCGTCTCCGGTGGCCTGGAGGTCGCGCTCAGCGCGTCGTTCATCGTCGCCTCCGACCGGGCCTCGTTCGCCGACACGCACGCCCGCCTCGGCGTGGTGCCCACGTGGGGCCTGACCGCCCTGCTGCCACGGGCCGTCGGCGTGCGCCGGGCCCGGGAGCTGTCGGTGACCGGACGCACCGTCCCCGCCGCCGAGGCCGCGGCGATCGGCCTGGCCAATCATGTGGTACCGCACGAGCAGCTGCTCGCCTTCACCCACGCGCTGGCGCGTCAGGTGCCGCCGACGACCGCCGTGCGTGACGTCCTGCGCCTCTACGACCGGGCCGAGGCGGCCGCGGTCGCGGCGCCGCTGGAGACGGAGTGGGCCGTCATGCTGGACCGTCCGTTCGACGCCGAGGCCTTCGCCGCCGCCGGCCGCGACGTGGCGCGCCGGTCGTGAGCATCCGCTTCACGCCGGACGAGGCCTGGGCCTTCGTCGAACGCGCCCACACCGGCATCCTGACGACGCTGCGCGCGGACGGGTGGCCGGTCACGCTCCCGGTCTGGTTCGTGGTGCTGGACCGGACGATCTGCTGCACCACGCCGGCCGGCACGAAGAAGGTCGCCCGCGTCCGCCGCGATCCCCGCGCCGCCTTCCTCGCCGAGTCCGGCCACGCCTGGGCCGAGCTGGCCGCGGTGCACCTGACCGGAACCATCGCCGTCGTCACCGACGAGCCGACCGAGTCGGCCGTGCGGCAGCTGTTCGAGGCGAAGTACGCGCCCTCGCGGGTGGCGCCGGGCCGCCTGCCCCAGGTCGCGCAACGCCACTACAGCGACCAGGTCACGCTGCGCTTCACGCCCGACGACCGGATCCTCAGCTGGGACAACGGCCGCATCGCCCTGCGCGACTGACGGCCCCGCCCCGGCTACACCGTCGGGTCGAACGCGACGTAGGGCTCCGCGGAGGTGTGCGGGTCCAGGCTCGGGCTGACGTCGAGACCGGCACCGGCCAGCGCGCCGAGTGCGTCGGCCACCGAGCCCTCGACCTCGTAGATCGCCAGGTACCGGAACTCGGCGGTCTCGTCCGGCTCGGCCAGGACGTAGCGGCGCGCGGCGACGAAGCCGGGCAGTGCCAGGATGTCCGGCACGTGCTTGTTGGTGTACCACTCGTTGTACTCGTCCTCCCGGCCGTCCACCGGGTTGGTTCGTACGACCAGGATGGCCTTGCCCATGATGTGACCTCTCCGTCAGTGGTTGCGTTCGGCGTGGGGCTCGTCGACCGGCTTCAGCTCGGTGATGGCGTGCACCGGGCAGTCCAGCAGCGCGCGGCGCACCCCCACCTCATGCTCCGACGCGATGTTGCCGGCCCCGATGAGCGACACATAGCCCCAGTCGTCCAGCGAGAACGTCTCCGGCGCGTAGATGGCGCACTGCCCGAAGCCGTCGCAGATGGTACGGTCCAGCTTGATCTTCACCGATGTCTCTCCTCGGCTCGTGGCGCAGCGGGGGATCAGCTCCGCGGGGGCAGGATCACGGCGAACGGCGGGTCGGCGACCCGTCGTCCGGAGTCGCAGAGGTCGCACAGGCCGTGCAGATGCCTGGAGACGAGGTCGGGGAACTCGCGCAGCAGGCTGGCCGCGACGTTCGTCGCGCCGTCCAGCGTCCCGCACGCGCCCCGGCCGCGCAGGAAGGTCGACCAGCGGGTCAGCCGCTCCATGTCGTCCGGGCCCGCCCGGTGCTCGACCAGGGCGTCGAGCACGGCGCTCATCGCGGCGGTGCCGTTGAAGCACGAGCCGCACTGGCCGGCGTTCTCCCGCGCGAAGTAGGCCAGCACCGCGGCCGACACGGCGACCGGGCACGTGTCCCGGGAGATCACGCCCACCGCGCCGCAGCCGAGGCCACTCTCGACCGCCCGCAGCGAGTCGTAGTCCAGCGGGACGTCGAGGGCGTGCGGACCGAGGACGCCGGAGAAGTACCCGCCCATGAGCACGCCGGCCACGGAGCGGTGGTCCTCGCCCAGCCAGGACAGCACGCTGCGGAGGGTCTCGCCGAACGGGATCTCGTACAGCCCGGTGGCGGCGCACCCGGTCAGGGTCAGCAGGAACGTCCCCGGCGACGCCGCCGTGCCCGCCTCCCGGTAGCCGGCGGCACCGAGGCGCTGGATGAGCGGGAGGTTTGCCAGCGTCTCCACGTTGTTGACGAGTGTTGGCCGGCCGGCGACGCCCTCCTCGAAGGGGCGCGGCGGCTTGTCCATGGGCAGCGCCGGGCCGCCGTTGAGCGCCCGGACGACGGCGGTCTCCTCGCCGGCGACGTAGGCCGGGTCGACGACGGTGACCATGACGTCGGCGTCCCAGACGCCGGCGCCCGACAGCTCCTGCACGGCCCGCCGGACGCTGGCGGCGCCCGCCTGGTCGGACACGTACACGTGCACGTCCTCGGAGCCGGCCATGAGCGCGGCGAGGCGCAGGCCGTCGAGCACGAGATGCGGCCGGTTGCGCAGCAGCCACCGGTCCTTGACCGACGCCGGCTCGCCCTCCTCGCCGTTGGCGACGACGACCGGGATCCCGCGCCCGGTCCGGACGGTCTCGATCTTGCGGCTGGTGGGGAACGCCGCTCCGCCGCGGCCGCGCAGCGCGGCCGCCTCCACGGCGTCGAGCAGTCGCTCGGCGTCGTCCACCGCGGCGTACCCGCCGGTGGAGCGGTACTGCTCAAGGTCCTCGCGGGCGGCGACGCCGGCTACCAGGCGGGCGCCGACCTCGGGAAACGTCGCGACCTTCGGCGCGACGTGGGCGTCTGCGGTCAGGCTCATGGGGCTCCTCTGTCGACCCGGGATTCGATCCGGACGTACCTGCCGAGGTCGGCGGTGCGCCGGCCCCCCGGCGTCAGGGGGCCGGCGGTGTTCGTGTGCATCGGTGCTCAGGCGGTGACGATGACGTCGTCACCGTCGACCCGCACGGGATAGGTGCGGATGCTCCACTCCGGCTTCACCGCGGTCGTGCCGGTCGCGAGCTCGAACCCCCACTGGTGCCAGGGGCAGTAGATGAACTCACCGTCGCGGATCTCGGCCGCGCCGCCGGGGCGTTCGTCGTCGACCACGGTCTGTCCGTGGGTGCGGCCCCCGCACAGCGGCCCGCCCTCGTGCGGGCAGTAGTTGGCGATCGCGTAGTACTTGCCGTTGACGTTGTAGACGCCCACGCCGTACCGACCGATCGGCACGACCTTGGACTGGCCGGGCGCGATCTCGTCGACGGTCGCCACGACGTGCTCCCGCCCGCGGGCCAGTGGGGCCTGGACCTTCTCCCGCTCGCGCATCTAGAACGGCCGCTTCTGCCCGGGCAGCGCCGGAACCGTGCTCGGCAGGCGGAACAGGTCGATGGCGTTCTGGAACATGATCTTCTCCCGCCACTGCTCGGGCATGTGCTTGGAGACCCACTGCGGGTCGTCGAACGTCCAGTGTGGATAGTCGGACGAGAACAGCAGGATCTTGTCGGCCTCCATCCACTCCAGGGCGTTCGTCAGCTCGATCTTGTTCTCCGGGTAGTCCAGCGGCTGGGTGGTGAACCAGATGTGGTCCTTGACGTACTCCGACGGACGGCGCTTGAGCCCGTTCTCCGGACCGCGGGCCTTGTAGATCGCGTCCATGCGCCACATCAGCGGCAGGATCCAGGTGAACGCGTGCTCGATCAGCACGATCTGCAGCGTCGGGAAGCGGTCGAACACTCCGTCGAAGATCAGGCTCGACACCTGGTTGGCGGCGAGCATCGAGTAGGTGACCATGAGGTCGTGGTTGTAGGTCATGAACCCGACCGGCGACATCGGCAGCTCGTTGTGCTGGCCGCGGCCGAGGTGGCAGGCCACCGGGATGTTGTGGCGGGTCGCGGCGGCCCAGATCGGGTCGTACTTCGGGTGGCCCCACGACGGGCGCGGCTCCGAGCTGATCAGTACCTGGGACATGTACGGGTGGCCGGCCCACCGCTCGATCTCCCGCGCGCCGTCCTCGGGCATCTCGATCGCGGCGACGATCGAGCCCCGGTACCGCTTGTGCCAGTTGTTCTCACTGTCCAGCCAGCACTTGTCCTGCCAGTCGTTGGTGGCGACGGCGAGGACGTGCTGCTCCTCGTCGGTCTGGCCACCGCCCCCGGTGAGCGGGCCGAGGATCGCGATGTCGCAGCCCGCCTCCAGGATGAGCTGGCGGAACGTGAGGGCCGGGTCGGAGCCCGCGAAGTTGCCGTCGTCGGGGAAGGTGTCGGTCCGCATCGCGAAGGCGTGGTTGTAGTCCGGCGCGTCGTAGTAGACCGGGTTGCCGGCCATCTGCTTGCGCAGTTCGAACCGGGCGCGGTACGGCTCGGGGATGAACTGCTCGAGTTCGCCGTAGCGGGGCGTCGGGTGGACGTCCGAGTCCACCACCCGCACCTCGACCTGCTCGGTGCCGGCCGTGCGGGCTTGCTGGATTTCGACGGTCACGATGGACTCCTCTCGTCCTACGTGGTGGCCGGGGCGGTCGCCCGGATGCCGTAGAGCTCGGCGGCGTTGCCGCCCAGGACCTTCGCGCGCTGCTGCGGGGTCCACGCCGCGGGGAGGTCCTCGCGGGTCACGGTCTGCCACGACGGGTAGCTCGACCCGAACAGCAGCATGTCCTCCTTGCCGGTCATCCGCAGCCACTCGTCGGCGAAGTCGGCGTCGCCGGGGCCGTCGAGCAGCCCGTGCACGAAGTAGGTGTGGTCGGGCAGGTAGGAGCTGGGGATGTTCGGCGACCACGGGGTCTGCTCGAGGTGGGGCCGGCCGAAGGTGTCCATCCGCCAGATGAACGGCGTCAGCACGTCGGCGGCCCCGTCGGTCCAGACCACCTTGAGGTCGCGGAACTCGTGGAACACGCCCTCGGCGATCATGTTCAGCAGGTGCCAGACGAAGGTCATCGGCTGGTAGGCGGCGAGGTGGGAGAACGTCCGGGTGATGCCGGACGGGGTCGGCGGATGCGTGATCCCCACGCCCATCTCGATGTGCACCGCGACCGGCAGCCCGGCGTCGGACGCCGCCCGCCAGAGCGGTTTGAACTGCGGCCGGCCGTACGGCACCTCGGTCTGCATCGGCAGGCCGATCTGGACCACCCGCGGGTGGTCCTTCCAGCGCTCGATCTCCCGCACGGCGCTGTCGATGTCGCGCGGGTTCACCCGGATCGTGCCGCGGAACCGGTCGGCGTAGGTGCCGGAGTCGAGCCACCGCTCGACGAGCATCTGGTTGGTCGCGGCGAGGATGGCCGAGCCCAGGTGCCAGTCCGGCAGGATCGAGGCGGCGGTCATCGGGTGCAGGATCGCGTAGTCGAAGCCACGCTCCTCGAGGACGACCCGGCCGACCGCCTCCGGGTCGGACCCGGGGTGGGAGCGGTCCGGGTTCGCGGAGCCTTCGACGTAGCGCGGGCCGGGCGGGGCGAACCAGGCCACGTCGACGTGCGGGTAGCCGCGGCTCTTGAACGGCTCCCGCAGGTACGTCCGCAGGTCGTTGTCGGACGCGAAGAAGACGTGGACACCGGCGTCGATCAGAGGCCCACCAGGATCGGTCATGGTTCGCTCTCTTCCATCAAGTTCGATCGACGAAGCAAATTATTGCTCCGATTGCATGCTAGCCGAGACCCCCGGCGGATGCCAGGTCGGCGACCCGTTCGTGCTGGCCGGGGCTCATTCGTCCACCTCGTCCACGAAGTGGAGCAACGGTTTGGCCGCGTGGATCCAGAAGTCGAAACCACGCCGCCCGGGCCGCTCCCACGCGTCCTCGGGCCACGGCGGCTCGATCAGCCGGGAACCCCTGATCAACGCGTGCACCTCCAGCGAGGTCCGCTTCGGGTGGTCATGGTCCTTCTCCCCGCCCCGGATGATCAGCGTCGGTACCGCGATCTGCGCGAACTCGTAGTCCGGCACACCCGGAATCGCCTCGTTCGGCTTCGGGATGAACGCATCCAGCCAGCGCGTCATCACCCGCTCGAACTCCTCGTCGCCGATCGCCCGCAACCGGCCCGCGTTGCGCGGGTTCACCGCGCACAGGTCGGACCACGAGCCGGCCGGCCCGGACAGCCGGACCACCGCCTCGACCCCGCCGGCCCGGACCGCCCGCAGCTCGGGGATGACGTAGACGCCGGCGAGGCTCATTGTGCTGAAGGTGCCTCCGACGATGCACCAGACCGCGAGCCTGCGGACCTTCTCGGGGTACATCATCGTGAAGACGATCATGTCGCGGGCGCCGCCCGAGCCGCCCACCGCGACGACCCGGTCCATGCCCAGCTCGTCCAGCAACAGGCCCAGCGTCTCGGCCCGCATGTGCGACTCCGACCGCCCGAACAGCTGGATGTCGGAGCCGCCACAGTTGGGCCGGTCCCACAGCAGCACCCGCTTGCCGCCCTCGGCCAGCGCCTGCGCGAGCGGGCGCACGCCGGGGTAGTCCTTGCCGAACCGGCCGCCCGGGGTCAGCACGAGCACCTCCCCGTCCGGCGGGCCGATCAGCTCGTACACCACGACCCCGCCGTTGACCTCGACCTCCGCCACCGTCCCGCTCCTCGCCCCGTGCCTACTCGTCGATGAATTCCAGCAGCGCGGGCACCGCCTGCACCCACGGGTCGAAGAGGCTGCCGCGGCCCTCGGTCGTCGCCCGGACCGCCTGCTCCCACGCGTCCTCGGGCCACGGCGGCTCGATCAGCCGGGAACCCCTGATCAACGCGTGCACCTCCAGCGAGGTCCGCTTCGGGTGGTCGTAGTCCTTCTCCCCGCCCCGGATGATCAGCGTCGGTACCGCGATCTGCGCGAACTCGT
>NZ_JBEXCY010000226.1:13288-18173 GCF_040605515.1 Dactylosporangium sp. NPDC005572
CCAGCCAGCGCGTCATCACCCGCTCGAACTCCTCGTCGCCGATCGCCCGCAACCGGTCGGCATTGCGCGGGTTGGCCTCGCACAGCCCGGCCCAGCCGAAACCGGAGGCGCCACCGAGCTTGATGATGCCCTCGACGCCCTGGGACCGGACGACCCGCAGCTCGTTGAGGATGTACACGCCGGCGAGGCTCATCGTGCTGTAGGTGCCGCCGACGATCGACCAGGTCGCGAGCTTGCGGACCTTCTCTGGGTACATCATGGTGAACACGATCATGTCGCGGGCGCCGCCGGAGCCGCCGGCGGCGATGACCCGGTCGATGCCCAGCTCGTCCAGCAGCAGGCCCAGCGTCTCGGCCCGCATGTGCGACTCCGACCGCCCGAACAGCTGGATGTCGGAGCGCCCACAGTTGGGCCGGTCCCACAGCAGCACCCGCTTGCCGCCCGCGGCCAGCCCGTCGGCCAGCTCGTGCACACCGCCGTAGTCCTTGCCGAACCGGCCGCCCGGCGTGATCACCACGACCTCGCCGTCCGGTGGTCCGATCAGCTCGTACACGACGATCCCGCCGTTGACCTCGGCCTCTGAGTCAGCCATGTCGTCCGTCCTCCTCGTCTCGTGCTTGGTTCGCTGGATAGATCTCGGGTCCGACGCGTCAGACCGCCGCGGCGTCGACCGGCTGTGGTTGCGCGGCGTCGGCGTCGAGTGGGAAGTGGCAGGCGGCGAAGCGGCCCGGGCGCACCTGCCGGATCTCGGGCTCCTCGCGGGCGCAGATGTCCTGCGCCAGCGGGCAGCGGGTCCGGAAGCGGCAGCCGCTCGGCGGGTTCAGTGGCGACGGCAGGTCACCCGACAGCGCCGCCGCCTGAACGGGCGCCTCCGGGTCGGGCTCCGGGATCGACTGGGCCAGCGCGCGGGTGTACGGGTGGGCCGGCGACGCGAACAGCTCGTCCGAGCTGCCCACCTCGCAGATCTTGCCGAGGTACATGACGACGATGCGGTCGCTGAGGTTCTTGACCACCGCCAGGTCGTGGGCGATGAAGACCATCGTGAGCCGGTACCGCTCCTTCATCTCCTCGAGCAGGTTCATGATCTGGGCCTGGACGGAGACGTCGAGGGCGGAGACCGGCTCGTCGCAGATGAGCACCGCCGGGTCGAGGATCATCGCGCGGGCGATGGAGATGCGCTGGCACTGCCCGCCCGAGAACTCGTGCGGGCGGCGGTCGGACGCGGTGGCGGGGTCGAGCCCGACCCGCTCGATCATGTCCTGGGTCCGGGCCGCGATGTCGGTCCGGCTCACGCCGCCGTGCACCCGCAGGCCTTCGGCGATGATGTCCTTGACCTTGCGCAGCGGGTTCAGCGACGAGATCGGGTCCTGGAAGATCATCTGAAGCTTGCGCCGCTGCCGCCGCAGCGCGGCGCCGTTGAGCCCGGCGAGCTCCACGCCGTCCATCCGCACCGAGCCCGAGGTCGGCGCGGGCAGCTGCATGATGGCCCGGGCCACGCTCGACTTGCCGCAGCCGGACTCCCCGACCAGGCCGACGGTCTCGCCGCGGCGGGCGTCGAGGCTCACGTCCGACACCGCGAAGACCCTCTCGCCGCGCCGCCCGCTGTACTCCACGACGAGGTTGCGGACGCTGAGCACCACGTCGTCCGCGTCGCGCAGGTGCGCCGTCCCGCTGCCGGCCATCAGAGCACCACCTCGGCCGCCACCGGCGTGCCGGCCGCGGTGACGCCCGCGGCGATGTTGCGCTTGCGGGCCGCGTCGCCGTCCGGGGTACCGAGGGGGAAGAAGCACGCCGACGTGTGCCCGGGCTCGTGCGGGTCCGGCTCCAGGATCGGTGTCTCGGCCAGGCACCGCTCCTGCGCCGACGGGCAGCGCGGGGCGAAGCTGCACCCCGGCGGCGGGTCGACGATGACCGGGGGCCGACCGGGGATGGAGGCGAGCCGGGTGTGGCTGGGCAGCGCCACCTTCGGGATCGCGTCGATCAGCGCGCGGGTGTACGGGTGGCGCATGTTCGCGAAGAGCCGCTTCGTCGGCGCGTACTCCACGACGCGGCCCGCGTACATCACCGCGATTGCGTCGGTCCGCCCGGCCACGACGCCGAGATCGTGCGTGATGAGGACCATCGACATGTGCGACCTCTCCTGCAGGTCCCGCATGAGGTTGAGGATCTGGTGCTGGACGGTCACGTCCAGCGCGGTCGTCGGCTCGTCCGCGATGAGCAGCTTCGGCGAGCACGAGATCGCCAGGGCGATCGTGACCCGCTGGCGCATCCCGCCGGAGAGGTTGTGCGGGTACTGGTGGAACCGTTGCTCCGGCTCGGGGATGCCGACGAGCCGCAGCAGCCGCACCGCCTCCTGGTGCGCCGCCTTGCGGTCGAGGTGCAGGTGGTACCGCAGGGTCTCGGTCAGCTGCCGGCCGACCGTCAGCACCGGCGTCAGCGAGGTCATCGGGTCCTGGAACACCATCGCCAGGTCCACGCCCCACAGGTGCCTGTTCTGCTTGCGGCTGACGGTCGCGAGGTCCACGTCGTTGAGCCGGATGTGACTGCCGGGCAGGACCCGGGCGTTCGGTGCGAGGATCTTCATGACCGCCCGGGACAGCACCGACTTGCCCGACCCCGACTCGCCGACGATGCCGAGCGTCTCACCGCGCCGCAGGCGCAGGTCGACCCCGTCGACCGCGCGCACGAGCCCGCGCGGTGTGTCGAACCAGACCCGCAGGTTCTGCACCTCCAGCAGGGGGCCCGGCGACATGGCGGAGGTGTCCGCGACGATCTCCCTTGGCTGCGCGCCGATGCTCATAGTGAGGACTCCCTGCCGACGCGGCCCCGCGCCCAGTCGCCGAGCCGGTTGAATGCGAAGACGGTGAGGAAGAAGAACAGCGCGGGGACCAGCACGAGCTGCGGGTTGTCGCTGAGCGACTCCCGGCCCGCCGCCAGCATCCCGCCCCAGCTCGGTGCCGGTGGCGGGACCCCGACACCGAGGAAGCTCAGCGTGCCCTCGGCCACCACCAGCGTCGCCATCACGACCAGCGCGAGCGACATGATCGGCAGCATGACGTTGACGAGCAGCTCCCGGGTCAGGATGCGCAGCGGCCGCGCGCCGAGCGCCTTGGCCGCCGTGACGAACTCGCGGTCGGCGAACGCGATCGTGTTGGCCCTCGCCACGCGGGCGAAGTTGGGCACGCCCAGCAGCGCCAGTGCCACGACGAGCGTCGCCAGGCCGGGCTGCAGTGCCGTCACCATCGCGATGAGGAAGATCAGCGGCGGGAACGCCAGCGTGAAGTTGACGAACAGCCCGATCGCCGAGTCGGTGGCGCCCCGGAAGTAGCCGGCCAGCATGCCCAGGGTGACCCCGATGACGAGGGCGATGCCGGTGGCGCCGATCGCCACCGCCATGGAGATCCGGGCACCGTGGACGATCCGCGACAGCACGTCGCGGCCGATCGAGTCGGTGCCGAGCAGGTGCCCGGCGGTGCCGGGCATGGCGCTGAAGGCGTTGGTGACCTCGTTCGGGTCGGGTAGTGGCAGCAGATCGGCGGTGACAGCGGCCAGGACGACCACGGCGATCCAGGCCGCTCCGAAGGCGGCGCCGAAGTCGCGGCGCCGGCGGCGCGGCGTGGCCGCGGCCGGGGCGGCGGCCGTGGGGGCCGCCGGCTGCGCGGTGCCCGGCGAGCTGCCGGAGCCTCCTGAGCCGGGGCGCTGCTGGATGAGATGGGTCATGCGGTCCTCACCTTCCTCACCCGCGGGTCGAGCAACGGGTAGGTCAGATCGACGAGGGTGTTCATGAGCAGGTAGATCAGGGCGGTCAGCAGGACCACGGCCTGCACGACGATGTAGTCGCGGGACAGGATGGCGTTGATGACCAGCGTCCCCATGCCGGGCAGCGAGAAGATCGCCTCCACCAGCACGGTCCCGCCGATGAGCCGGCCGATGACCACGCCCGACACGGTCACCAGCGAGAACGAGGACTGCCGCAGCGCGTGCCGCACGAGGATCCGCCAGGTGGGCAGGCCGCGCGCCCGGGCGGACAGGACGTGGTCCTGCTGCAGCGTGGCCATCATGTCGCCCTTGAGCAGCCGGGTGAACAGCACGCACTCGCCGGCGGCCAGGGTCAGCACCGGTAGTACGAGCCGCTCGAAGTGCTCGGCGGGGCTCTCCGAGAACGGCGTCCAGCCCAGGATCGGCAGCAGGTCGAGCTGGACCCCGAACACGTACACCAGCACGATCCCCAGCACGAACGCGGGCGTGGCCAGGGTGGCCGAGATGACGAACGTCGAGACCCGGTCCAGCAGCCCGCCCGGGCGGTAGGCCGACCACACGCCGACCGGCACGCTGACGGCGAGCGCGACGATCATCGACAGCAGTGCGATCTCCAGGGACACCGGGGCGCGTTCGGCGATCGTCTCCGAGACGCTGAGCCCGGTCTGGAACGAACGGCCGAAGTCGCCCTGCAGCACGCCGCCGATCCAGGTGAGGTACCGCTGCCAGACCGGGTCGTCCAGCCCGTAGCGTTCGCGGGCCTCGGCGATCTGCTCGGGCGTGGCGTCCTGCGGCAGGATCGCGTCGACCGGGCTGCCCGGAATCATCTCGAGCAGCAGGAAGACTGCCACGGTGACCATGAACAACAGCAGGAGGAACCGGCCGACCGAAGCGGCCCGGCCCCGCAACGCGCGTGCCTTCATCTTGTTCCCGTCCCTCGGCTTCGGATTGGGCTCCGGATTGGGCTCCGGCGGGGCCGCGGACACCGTCACGGGCGTCCGCGGCCGGCCGCGGGTCGTCAGCTAGCCCGCCACGCCTAAAGGCAGAAGAAGCCCGCGCCCCAGGTAGTAACCGCCACCGAGATGGACATGATAGATATAAAGAGAGAAGGGTAGGAAAGAGTGTA
>NZ_JBEXCY010000227.1:0-18153 GCF_040605515.1 Dactylosporangium sp. NPDC005572
GCAGCCGGGTCGTGTCGGCGCTGTCGGGCGCGGCGCTGCTGGCCGGCTCCCTGGCGACCCGCTTCGGCATCTTCGAGGCGGGCGTGGAGTCCACGAAGGACCCGCGCTACGTGGTCGAGCCTCAGCGCACCCGGACCGTGACGCCGGGCTCGGCGGGGACCAGCTCGCCCACGACCGGGTAGCCGGGCAGCTCCCCCGCCACGAGCAGCCCGCCCGACGTCTGCGCGTCGGCGAGCAGCAGCAGCTCGTCCTCGCCGGCCCCGCTGTCGAGGTGCGGGCGGACCCAGTCGAGGTTGCGCCGGGTCCCGCCGCTGACGAACCCGTCGCGCAGCGCCTCCCGCGCGCCGTCCAGATACGGCACGGCCGCGTGGTCGAGCACCGCCGTCACGCCGCTGGCCCGGGCCAGCTTGTGCAGGTGCCCCAGCAGCCCGAACCCGGTGACGTCGGTGGCGCACACGGCCCCGGCGGCGAGCGCCGCCTCCGACGCGTCCCGGTTGAGCCGGGTCATCGCGGCGACGGCGTGCGGGAACATCTCACCGGTGGCCTTGTGCCGGCTGTTGAGCACCCCGATGCCGAGCGGCTTGGTGAGCGTGAGCGGCACCCCGGCGACCCCGCGGTCGTTGCGCAGCAGCCGCTGCGGGTCCGCGAGCCCGGTGACGGCCATCCCGTACTTCGGCTCGGGGTCGTCGACGGAGTGCCCACCGGCGACGTGGCAGCCGGCCTCCCGCGCGACGTCGAGCCCGCCCGCCAGTACGGTGGCCGCCATCTCCATGGGAAGCACCTCCCGCGGCCAGGCGAGCAGGTTGACGGCCACGACGGGCCGCCCGCCCATCGCGTAGACATCGGACAGCGCGTTGGCCGCCGCGATCCGCCCCCAGTCGTAGGGGTCGTCGACGACGGGCGTGAAGAAGTCCGCGGTGGCGACGATCGCGGTCCCGCGCTCGATCCGCACGACGGCGGCGTCGTCCCCGTCGTCGAGCCCGACGAGCAGCTCCCCCGGCCCGGCGGGCGCCGCACCACCGATGAGCCCGCCGACGACGGCCTCCAGCTCCCCGGGCGGGATCTTGCAGGCACACCCGCCCCCGTGCGCGTACCCGGTCAACCGCCCGATCGCGTTCGTCGCCGTCACGCGGCCCAGCCTACCCACACCCGTGACTCCCGACGGCCTCTCTCCGCGAGACGCCGGTCGATCCACCTCAGGGCGGTCCCGGACCGCGGGGATCACTTCGGCGCCGCCCACGCCGCCCCGGCCCTACGTCGCTCGGCCCGGCCCCCTACGCCGCCCGACCGCCCGACCCGCCCGCCCGCCCGCCCGACCGACCGACCGCCCGGCCCGCCCGGCCCGCCCGGCCCGACCGCCCGACCGACCGCCCGACCGCCGGCCCGACCGCCGGCCCGACCGCCAGCCCGCCCGCCGGCGGCGGCGCACAGAACGCCGGCGGCGGTAGGTCCTGATCACGTAGAGAAGTTGTGTCGGGGCCCGCTCGTGGGTTGCGCCACGACTGGCTGGTCCATGATCCGGAAGACTTGTTGCCGCTGGAGCGACCAGAAGTCTTCGCGTTCGTGACCGACGACGGCGACAACTTTTCGTGATCATGGTGCTGGATGGCACCGACGGGCCGGCGATCACCGCCCCGGGCGCCGTAACGCCGTTCAGCGAGGCGTCCACACCAAGCAGTCCGGGCCGGCCTGGCGGGCGACGGCGACCGCACCCAACCGGCCCGGCCTGGGCACGCCACCTGAACCAGTTCCGCCGCGAAGTGGGCACGGCAGCGCGGTCGGGCAGAATCCTCCCGTGACGACGCAGGAGCATGCAGCGCCCGGGAAGCGGGTCTCGTGGGTTGAGCTGTACTTCGACCTGGTGTTCGTGTTCGCGGTGAGCCAGGTCGCCCACGTGATGGTCGGGCAGCCCGACGCCGGGGCCGTGTTCGGGGCGCTGGGGCTCTTCGCGACGCTGTGGTTCACCTGGATCGGGTTCGTGCTGCTGTACAACCGCCGCGGTGACGACCGGCGGCTCGTGGACCGGCTGGTGATCCTCGCCGGGACGGTGCCCTGCGCGATCGCCGCCACGCAGGCGCACCACGCGTTCGAGCACCACGCCGCCGGGTTCGCGGTCGCGCTCGCCGGGGCCCGGGTGGTCCTCGCCGCCGGGTACCTGCTGCAGGCCGAGCGCCGCGCCGCCCTCGCCTACCTGGTGTCCGCGCTGGTCTTCGCCGCCTCGACCGCCACGCACGGCGCCTGGACGTACGTGCTGTGGGGGCTCGCGCTGGGCCACGAGATCGCCGTGGTCCTGCTGCGCGGCGGGCGGGAGCAGCTGCGCACGCTGCGCCGGTCCCGGCAGGAGGTCAGGGACCTGCAGGAGCGGCGGCGGGAGCGGCTCGAGGCGCAGATCACGCCGCCGGCCGACCGGGCCGTCGCGGTCGACGCGGCGCACCTGGCCGAGCGGTTCGGGCTGTTCATGATCATCCTGCTGGGCGAGGTCGTCATCTCGGTCGGCGGTGCGGCGCTCGACCGCGGCGAGGAGGACCTCGGGTACTGGCTGAGCCTCGGCGGCGGGCTCGTCCTCGCGGGCGCGCTGTGGTGGATCTACTTCCACTCGATGGCCTCGCTGAACGAGCGGCTGCTGGTGGCGTCCGGCGGCAACCCGTCGCTGGCCCACACGCTGTACGCGAGTGGCCACCTCATGCCGGCGTTCGCCCTGCTCGTCGTCGCCGCCGGGGTGAACCTGTCGCTGCACGACGACCCGCCGAAGGCGGCCGCCTGGCTGGTGACCGCCGGCCTGGCCGCGTACCTGGCGGGCACGAGGGTGCTCGCCCCGGCCCGGCGGCACTGGTACGGCGGGCTCGTGCGAATGCTGGTCCTCGGCGGCACGGCCTGCCTGGCGCTGCTGGCGAACGTCCTGGTGACGCCGGCCGTGGTCGCCGTCGCGGCGGGCTGGGCCGTCCTGGTGGCCGTCGCGGTGACGCTGACCCGGCCCGCCCTGGACCGTTTCGGCGACGACCCGCTGGCCTTTCTGCGCTGACGTTCCGTGGACGGCGCCCCGTACGGTGGTGCCCATGGCGCGCATCCTGCTCGACACCCCCGCCGTCACGCCGGCGCTCGGCTACGACCGCATCGCGATCGCCCTGGCGACGCTGATCCAGCAGAGCGACCCGCGCTTCGCCGTGGGCGTCTTCGGCGGCTGGGGTTCGGGCAAGACGACCCTGATGGACACCATCCGCGAGGAGCTGCGCAACCCGGACACGCTCAAGGTCGTGTTCAACGGGTGGCGGTACGAGCGGGAACCCCACCTCATCGTCCCGCTGCTGGACACCATCCGCGGCGCGGTGGTCGCCCACGCCGAGCGGCAGCAGGAGGGGGCGGTCAGGCAGACGCTGCTGGCGGTCGCGACGCGGATCGGCCAGGTCGTGCGGGCGCTGGTGAGCGGCCTGTCGGGCAAGATGACGGTCGGCGTGGCCGAGGTGACGTTCGACGCCGCCAAGTCGGTGGAGGCCCTCGGCGACGGGCACCAGCGGCCGGCCGCGGAGGCGCAGTCGCTGTACTTCGCCTGCTTCGAGCAGCTCGCCGGCGCCTTCGCCGAGCTGCGGGAGCGCGGCGGCGTCGACCGGGTCGTGGTGTTCGTCGACGACCTGGACCGCTGCCTGCCGCAGAACGCGCTGAGCGTCATCGAGTCGATGAAGCTGTTCTTCGACCTCACCGGCTTCGTGTTCGTCGTCGGCATCGACCAGCGGGTGCTGGAGCAGGCGATCCGCGAGCGGCTCTCCCCTGCCGGCGACGACCGCAGTCTCCGGCTGGCCGAGCGCGAGTACGTCAAGAAGATCTTCCAGGTCCCGTACGAGCTGCCGCCGATGCACGCCGAGCAGCTCGACGACCTGCTCACGGCGGTCTACAAGACCGCGAGGATCGACGGCGAGCAGCTCGTCGACCTGCAGCAGACGGTGCGTCCGTACCTGGCCCACCTCGCCATCGAGGGCCAGGTCAACCCGCGCGAGGTCAAGCGGTTCATCAACGCCTACACGCTGCAGATGCTGATCCGCCCGCAGCTCGACCGGGCGACCGTGCTCGCCGTGCAGACCGTGGTCTTCCGCTACGACTGGGCGCTCTACGAGATCCTGCGGGCCGAGACCGATGCCCTGCCGCAGGCCGTCAAGCAGTACCGCGACGGCGAGGACTCGGCCCTGACCGACCTGTGGCCCGAGCAGATCGGCGCGCTGCCCACCGACCTGGCGCAGTTCCTGCGCTCGGCCGAGGCCGCCCCGCTGACCCGGCAGGACCTGCGCACCTACCTGACGAGCGTCGAGTCGACCGCCCCGACCGAGGGCTGGGTCGGCCGCGCGTACGTCCTCATCGGCCGGCTGCGCCGCATCGCCCGCCAGGGCGTGGCGAGCCTCGAGCAGGACGCCGCCGGCAGCCAACTCGACCGGATCAGCCGCGACCTCGCCTCGGCCGCGGCCGACCTGCGCGCGGCCGTCGTCGACGAGCAGCGCGGCAGCGAACGCTTCGCCGAGCACCTCGACGCCCTTCTCGACCTGGGCCGCGCCATCAGCAGCCAGCCGGCGGCGAGGTGGTCGGAGGCCGTGGAGGGGTGCATCGGCAACCTGCAGCGAGAGCTGCGGCTGCTGCGCGCCACCCCGGCCCGGCCGCTCCCCGTCGGCAAATGATCAGGGCGTGGCGGCGGCGCGGAGGGTGAAGCCGCCGCCGTCGCGGTGGCCGACGCTCAGCGAGCAGCCCGCCGCGTCCAGGCGCTCGCGCAGGCCCTTCAGGCCGTGGCCCACGCCGGCCGCCGTCGCGGGGCCGCGGCCGTCGTCGGTGATCTGGACCCAGTCGCGGCCCACCGTGATCCAGCAGTGCTTGGCCTCGCTGTGGCGGACCACGTTCGTGACGCCCTCACGGACCACCCAGGCGAACAGCTCCTGGCGCTGCGGGTCGGCGGCGTCGCCGGTCAGCGGGACGTCGGCCTCGATGCCGGCCGCGTCCAGGGCGCTGCGGGCCGACACCAGCTCCGTGGCCAGCGACATCTCGCGATACCCCGAGACGGCGGCCCGGACGTCGGCGAGGGCCTCCCGCACGAGGCGCTGGATGTCCTCCAGCTCGGCCTCGGCGCGCTCCGGGGCCAGCCGGACCAGGCGGCCGGCGAGCTCGCTTTTGACCGAGACGACCGTCAGCGAGTGGCCGAGCAGGTCGTGCAGGTCGCGGGCGAACCGGTTGCGCTCGGCGGCGACCGCCAGCTCGGTGATCTCCTCGCGGGCCTCGGCGAGCTGCGCGTTGCGCTGCACGACCCGGGTGACGCCCCAGACCGCCAGTGCGGCGACCATGACGGCGAACGTCAGGTCGATGCCGCGGTCCCAGCCGGGAACGACGCGGGGCAGCACGAACGCGGTGAGCGCGCCGGTGAGCACGACCGACCAGGCGTACGCCGGGGGCAGCGTGAACACGGCGATCACGCCGATGTAGACGAGGGCGGTGAGGCCCGACTCGCCGGCGACGAGCGTCAGCACGACGGCGAGCGCGACCATCACGCCGAGCCGGACGACCGCCTCCGGCATCCGCAGGTAGGTGCCGGTGCTCCTGGTGGCGGACCGCGCGGCGAGGAACGAGTGCAGGTACACCACGCAGAAGCCGAGCGCGGCGGCGAGGCCGACGGCGCGCTCCCACAGCTGCGGGCGCTGCCAGGCGTCGGCGACGGGCTGCGCCATGTAGAACAGCCACACCGCCGCCCACAGCCAGAAGAACCTGGCCATGCGGCGGCGGGTGGGCTCGGTCATGATGACCATCTTGTCCGTCAGGCCCGCGCGGTGTCGACCCGGAAGCGGCGCAGGGCGACCAGGCCCAGCACCACCGTCCAGCCGAGCAGGACCAGGATCGCCTGCCCGTCGACGTGGCCGCCGTCGAGCGGGCTGCGGGCGACCTCGCCGGTCCAGTACGACGGGGTGAAGCGGGCGATCTCCCGCAGCACGCGCGGCATCAGGTCGACCGGCACCCACAGGCCCCCGAACGCGGCGAGGACCAGGTTGACCAGCGCGCCGACCTGCTGGACGCTGTCGGGCTTGGCGATGTAGCCGAGGACCACGCCGAGCGCGGCGAACGGCAGCGACGACAGCCAGGCGCCGACGAAGCACAGCAGCCACTCGGCGGCGGTGAGCCGCACGTGCAGCACGGTGGCGCCGATGATGAACGTGACCACGACCGGCGGCACGGCCACGAGCAGGGCCAGGATGACCTTGTTCATGACGTAGGCGCCCGGGGAGAGCGGGGTCAGCCGCAGCGTGCGGTTCCAGCCGAGGCCGCGCTCGACGGCGATCGTGCCGCCGCTGGACAGCGCGGCGGACATGGCACCGAACAGGGCCATGCTCACCATGACGTACTTCCTGGCGTCGGGGTCGTTGCCGACCGACACGCCGCCGATGATGAGCACCAGGATCGCCGGCAGCAGGGTGGAGAAGATGACGACGCGCTTGTTGCGCAGGAGGCGGACGGCTTCCAGGCGCAGGTAGGTGGCGTTCACTGGGCGCTCCCGGCGGCGGTGAGGGCGATGAAGGCGTCTTCGAGGTTGCGGCTGGTGACCTCGACGTCGTAGGCCGCGGTGGTGGTGAGCAGGCCGCGGAGGGCGGCGTCGGAGTCGTTGCAGTGCAGCAGCACCACGTCGCCGCGGGTCTCGACCCGGTCCACGCCGGGCAGGGCGGCGAGGGCGGCCAGGTCGGCCCCGGGCACCGTGGCGCGGATGACGCGGCCGGTCACGGCGGCCTTGATCTGTGCCGCGGTACCGTCGGCGATGATCCGGCCGGAGCGCAGCAGCACGATGCGGTCGGCGTAGGCGTCGGCCTCGTCGAGGTAGTGCGTGGCGAAGAGCACCGTGCGGCCGCCGGCGGTCTGCTCACGCATGGTGGTCCAGAACGCGCGGCGGGACTCGACGTCGAGGCCGGTCGTGGGCTCGTCGAGGATGAGCAGCTCGGGGTCGGCGACGAGGGCCATCGCGAAGCGGACCCGCTGCTGCTGGCCGCCGGAGAGGCCGCCGACCCGCTGGTCCGCGAACGGCTCGACGCCGGCCTCGCGCAGCACCTCGCCGACCGGCCGGGCCGTGCGCTGCAGCCCGGCGGCCAGGCGGACGGTCTCGGCGGCGGTCAGGTCGGGCAGCAGGCCGCCGGTCTGCAGCAGCGCGCCGACGGTGCCGCGGGCGACGGCGCGGGCCGGCGGCTGCCCGTCGAGGAGCACGGTGCCGGTGTCGGGGCGCAGCAGCCCGAGGATCATGTCGATCGTCGTGGACTTGCCGGCGCCGTTGGGCCCGAGGAGCGCGACGACCTCGCCCCGGCGGATCGTGAGGTCGACGCCGCCGACGGCGGTGACCGCGCCGAAGGCCTTGGTCAGGCCGGTCAGCTGGACTGCTGGGTTCGTCATGCCGTAGAGCATCGCCGGGACGCGTCCCGCGCACGGCTGCGTCGCGTCACCCGCACCCCCATGACGGATGTCATGATCGCGGCCGGGTGCTCCAGGGTGCCAGCGCGACGTCCGTGGCCCGCTGGACGACCTGCTGGAGCTCGGCCGGATCCCCCGGGTGACCGTCCTTGACCAGCATCTGCAGGGCCGCGGTGACGGCGCCGATGAAGGCACCGGTGAGGGCGGCGGCGGTCACCGGGTCGAGCCGGTCGGGGAACGCCGCCGCGAGGTGCGTCGCGATCTGCAGCTGCCCGTCGGCCTGCAGCTGCAGGGCCCGGCCGCGCACCGACGGCACCTCCATGATGAACCGCAGCCGCAGCGCCGCGAGCCGGCTGGTGAGGTCGTCGCTGTCCGCGCCCACGATCCGCAGCGCGCGCAGCAGCACGTCGGCCGGCCCCTCGTCCGGCTCCCGGGTGGCGATGGCATGCACGGCCGCGGCGATGCGGGCGTCGCCCTCCGGGAACAGCACGTCCTCCTTCGTCGGGAAGTAGCTGAAGAAGGTCCGCGTCCCGATCTCGGCCGCGGCGGCGATGTCGGCGACGGTCGTCTGCTCGTAGCCGTCGCGCTCGAACAGCTCGACCGCGGCGTCGACGACGGCCCGCCGGGTCCGCTCCCGCTTGCGTTCGCGCAGTGTCACGGTACCGAATGATAGCCGCATCCAGTGTGAGCCCGCACTCGTTGCAATTCTGCACTCAGTGCAGTTATCGTCGGGGCATGACCCAGACGGTGCTCATCTCCGGGGCCGGCGTGGCCGGCCCGACCCTCGCCTACTGGCTGGCCCGCCACGGCTTCCGCCCGACGGTCGTCGAGCGCGCGCAGGGCACCCGCTCCAGCGGCAACCCGGTCGACGTGCGCGGCCCCGCCCTGCCGGTGGCCCGCGGGATGGGCGTGCTGCCCGGCCTGCGGGCGTCGGCGACCCGCGCCACCGCGATGCGGGCCGTCGACGCCGCCGGCCGCACGCTCGCCCGCCTGCCCATGAGCCGCAACGCCGACGACGTCGAGATCCCGCGGGCCGACCTGGCCCGGGTGCTGTACGAGGCGGCGCGGGACCACGCCGAGTTCCGCTTCGACGACACGGTCACGTCGCTGAGCCAGGACGCCGGCGGCGTGGACGTGACGTTCGACCGCGCCCCGGCCCGGCGCTTCGACCTGGTGGTGGGCGCCGACGGCCTGCACTCGGCGGTGCGCCGCCTGGCCTTCCCCGCCGCCGCGGTGCGCGTCGAGCACCTGGGCGTGTACGTCGGCACGCTGCCGGTCGTCGCCGACGAGGACCCGGACGTGCTGCTCTACAACGAGCCGGGCCGGCTGGCCTCGCTGCACCCGTCCCGCGAGCGCTCCCTGGCCGCGTTCATCTACCGCGCCCCGGCGGTGCCCGGCTTCGACCACCGCGACGCCGCCCAGCACCGCCGCCTGCTGCACTCGGCCTACGCCGGCGCGGGCTGGCGCGTGCCGGCGCTCCTGGAGCAGGTGGAGACGACCGACGAGTTGTACTTCGACGCCGTGTGCCGGGTGCGGATGCCCACCTGGTCGGCCGGCCGGATCACGCTGCTGGGCGACGCCGCGTCCTGCGTCTCGCTGTTCGGCGAGGGCTCCAGCCTGGCCATGGCCGGCGCGTACACCCTGGCGTCGGCGCTGGCCTCGGCACCGGACGTGGCGACGGCCCTGCGCCGCTACGAGGCGGAGCACCGCGCGCTGACCGGCCCCCGCCAGCGCCACGCGGGCCGCGCCGCGACGCTGCTGATCCCGAAGACGCGACTGGGCATCGCGGCCCGCAACGTCGCCGCGCGAACCCTGTCCCGCGCCGCCTGACCGCGCCGCGCGGGTCGCGCGACCGAGCGACGCAGCGGGCCGCCGCCGTCGAGGAAACGGCGGCGGCCCGTCCTGCCTTACGCGGGCACGTTCCACTTCTGGTTGGCGCCCGTGGTGCAGGTCCAGATCTGCAGGCGGGTGCCGTCGGCCGAGCTGTTGCCGGTGGCGTCGAGGCACTTGCCGGAGTACTGGTTCACGAGCTGCTGGGTGCTCGCGTTGTACGTCCACTTCTGGCTGCTGCCCGTGTGGCAGTCCCACAGGTGGGTCACGGTGCCGTCCGCGGAGCTGGGGCCGCTGATGTCCAGGCACTTGCCCAGCGCGCGCAGCGTGCCGTCGCTCGCCCGGGTCCACTGCTGGGCGGCGGTGCCGTTGCAGGTGTACAGCTGGACCGCGGTGCCGTTGGCGGTCGCCGCGCCGGCCACGTCGGCGCACTTGCCGCCGATGCCGGTGATCTGGCCGGTGCCGCCGGTCGGCGGCTGGCTGGTGGTGGCGGTCGGGGTCGGGTTCGACACGTTGTTCTGCCAGGTGAAGGTGGCGGTGGTGCGGGCCGGCAGGGTGTAGACGAACGACTGGCCGCTCCAGTTGACCCGGATCGACTGTGCGCCGGTGCCCGGGTTGTGCGCGATGAGCGCCTTTGAGCCGTCGGTGTTGCGCCAGGCCACGTTCTGCACGGCGGTGTTGTTGGAGTCGATGCGCACCGCGCCGGGGCGGACGAACTTCGTCAGGTGGCCGGTCGTGTAGTACTCGATGGTGTAGTCGACCTGGCCGGCGCGGGAGCCGCCCTCCTGGACCGTGATGAGGCCGGTGCAGGTGCCGCAGCCGCCGTTGTGCGGGCCCATGTTCTGGTTCAGGGCCAGGCTCCACTTGACGACGCTGCCGCTCCAGTTGCGGGTGTAGTTGACGATGTCGGCCATGTCCTCGTTGTGCTGGTTGGAGATCCACGTACCGCCGGAGTGCTCGGTGCTGAACTGCTTCACCGACGGGTACTGGTTGTGCACGTCGGTGCCGACCGACGGGTCACCGAAGTAGCCGTGCCAGGCGATCCCGCCGAACAGCGGGTCGTTGCGCACGCCCGCGTCGGCCAGGATGGCCGCGCCGAAGTTCGCGTAGTCGCCGTAGTTCCAGTCGTGGATGAGCACCTTGGTGGTGATGCCGGCCGCGCGGAACGCCGGGTACACGTGGTTCTTGGTGAACTCGACCAGCCCGGACGGGTTCCAGCTCATGCCCGGGTAGTCCATCGCGGTCGGGTTGCCGGACTGGCAGCAGTTCGGCTCGTTCTGCACCGAGATGTACTTCACCGGTACGCCGGCCGCCTGGTAGGACTGGATGTACTTCACCAGGTATTGGGCGTACATGGGGTAGTACTCCCACTTGAGCCAGCCCATCTGGTCCATCCGGCCGTTGTCCTTCATCCAGCCGGGCGAGCTCCACGGCACGCCCTTGACCGTCAGCGCCGGGTTGATCTGCCGGGCCTGCTGGGTGAGCAGCCGCACGTTGGTGTCGTAGCCGTTGCTGCCGAAGTCGTTGAGGTCGCAGCAGGTGTCGTCGAGCGAGACGTTGCCGGGCCGCGACAGGTCGGAGGCGCCGATCGGGTTGCGCACGAACGACAGGCCGATGCCGGCGGTCGGGCTGAACAGCTTCTGCATGACCTGGTCGCGGGTCGCGGCGCTGATCGGGCCGCCGCGCAGCAGGTAGGCCGTGGTGTCGGTGATCGACGCGCCGGCGCCCTCGAAGGTCTGGTACGTGACGCCTTCGTTGACGTTGATCGTCTGGTTGGCGGAGCCACCGGCCGGGCCGAACGCGATCGACGCCTGCTGCTGCAGGCCCCGGGTGACGGTCCGGCCGCCGCCGTCGGAGGTCGTGGTGAGGTACACGTTCACGGTCTCGCCGGCGGCGAACGCGCTGGGGGCGAGCACGACGGTCGCGACCGTGGCGGCGACGGTCGCACCGACCGCGGCCGCGGCGACGACCAGGCGCCGCTTGGTTGAGGGCATGACGGAACTCCCTTTGTCGGGGTAAGGGTTTCGCCCGGTAGACCCCGCCGCCCGCTCTGGCGGTGAGCAGTTGACGGTCCTCGATAGGTCTGCGGTGGTACACGAAGGAAACACCGAACCAGTCAACGTGTCAATCAAACACGTCAACTTTTATCTCCACTTAATCAAAGTCCTGGATGTAGGCGCTGCTAAGGTGCCGATGTGCGTACCCGTGCGACCGTCCGCCAGCTCGCGGCGGAGACCGGCCTGTCGGTCACCACCGTCTCCCGCGCCCTGAACGGCCAGGACAACGTCGCCCCGCACACCCGCGAACTGGTCCTGCAAGCCGTCGGCCGGCTCGGCCACCGCGCGCCCCGCCGCCGGACCGGCCGCACCACCGTCTACGTGCGCTGCCCGTACCTGCTCACCGACTACTTCGGCGTCATCGTCTCGGCGATCGCCGAGGCCGCCGACCTGCACGGCATCGAGGTGGTGCTCAACGCCGGCGAGGCGGCCCAGGCCAGCGACGCACTCGCGCGGCTGCCCGGCCGCTCGGACGTCGACGGGGCCATACTGATCCTCCCGCCCGAGCCCGGCGAGGACCTCATCCGGCTGCGGGACCAGGGTGTACCGTTCGTGGTCGTCGACCCGCGGACCACGCCCCCACGCGACATCATGGCCGTCTCGGCCGCGCACTTCACCGGCGCCCGCGCGCTGATGGCCCACCTGGTCGGCCTGGGCCACCGCCGCGTCGGCATCATCGGCGGCCCGCGCGAGTGGCTGGTGACGGACGCCCGCACGGCGGGCTACCTGGCCGCGCTGGCCGACGTCGGCGTCCTGCCGGGCCCGTCGCTCATGCGCTTCGTCACCGAGCCGGCGACGGACCACGGCTACCGCGCGGCCTGCTCCCTGCTGGACGGCCCGGAACGCCCGACGGCGCTGATGGCGTTCAACGACAAGATGGCGGTGGGCGCCCTGCGCGCGGCCACCGAACGCGGCCTGCGCGTACCGCACGACCTGTCGATCGCCGGCTTCGACGACATCGACGTCAGCCGCGCCACCCACCCGACCCTGACCACGGTCCGTCAGCCCCTTGCGGAACTCGGCCGCATGGCGGTGACCCTGCTGACGCGGCTGCTGGACCGCCACGAGCACGACGCCCTGCACGTGGAACTGGCCACGGAACTGGTCATCCGCGACTCCACGGGCCCGGCCCCCGGCCGATAGGCTGAACCGGTCCGGACGGCGCGGATGCTTGAATGACCCGGTGGCGCTGCCCGACCCACGGCGCTCCCGCGCGGTCCTGGTCGGCGCGGGAGCGTACACCGAACTGGAGCCGTTGCCGGCCGTGCCGGCCAACCTGCGCGACCTGGTGGCGCTGCTCACCGACCCGCTGGTGTGGGGCCTGCCGCCGTCCCACTGCCGCGTGGTGCAGGACCCCTCGTCAACGGACGCGATCCGCGACGCCCTGTTCGAGGCGTGCCGCGCCGCGACCGACGCGCTGGTCTTCTACTACGCCGGCCACGGGGTGGTGGACCCGGCCGGGCTGGATCTGTACCTGACGACGCCGCGCACGACGCTCGAGCCGATGCACGCGGCGGTGCGGTACGAGGATGTGCGCCGCCTGATCGCCGCGGCCCGCTGCCCGTCGAAGGTGGTGCTGCTGGACTGCTGCTACAGCGGCCTGGCCCTGGCCGGGGCGATGGGCGACGCGACCCGCATCGCGGACCGGGTGAGCATCGACGCGAGCTATGTCATGACGGCCACCGCGGAGACCCGCCTGGCCCTGGCCCCACCCGGCGAGGAGCACACGGCGTTCACCGGCGAGCTGGTCGACGTCCTGCGCAACGGCCTGCCGAACACGGCCGAACTGCTGGACATGGACGGCATCTACTGGCAGGTGCTGCGCAACCTGACCGACAAGCAGCGTCCGACCCCGCAGGCCCGGGCCCGCAACCGCGGCCACACCATCGCCATCGCCCGCAACCGCGGCCGGCTCGCCGAGCACGCCGCGCCACCGGTCGACGGGCCGCCCGCCCACGAACCCCCGGAGCCGGGGCGCCCACCCGCCGAGCAGCTCCGGCTGGCGCCGGCGGCGCTGCTGTCGCTCGCCCTCGAACACCCGGACGAGGACGCCGGCACGATCGTGGCCGCCCACGCCACGTACCGCCCGACGCAGGAGGTGGCGGCGATGCTCGGCCGGCTGTGGCCGTCCGCGCTCGGCGCCATGGTCGCCGGGGCCGCCCTCCGCCGGCCGCCGGCCGAGGTCGCCGACCTGCTGTCCGACCTCGCCGAGATCGGCGCCGAGGACGCCCGCAGCCACCTCCTGGGGCGCGCCGCCGCCCGCGACGCGAGCCGGGTCGTCGCCCTCGCGGTCCTCCTCCCGGCATCCACCCGCGCGGTGCTGCTCGACGCGGCGGCGCAGGCCTGCATCGGCCGGCCCGCCGCCATGATCGACCTCGTCGCCGCGCTGCAGACCTCGGACCTCCGGCCGGAGGTCGACGACTTCATCGCCGGCCTGGCCACGGCGATGCCCGCGCCTGACGCGATCGCGCTCGCCGACGCGCTGCGCGACGCCAACCACGAGGAGCCCGCGTTCGCGCTGTACGCCGCGGCCGGCGACGCGCTGCTGGAGCGGCCGGCCGCCGCCGTCGCGGAGATCGCGGCGGCGCTGCGCCGGACCGGCCGGGACGAGCCGGCCGACCGGCTGCTCGAACGCCTCGCCGAGGCCTGCGCCGACGCCGCGGCGGCCGGCCTGGTCCTGGACGTGATGTGGGCCGAGGACCTGGCCGACGACGCCGGTCGGACGCTGTCCCGCCTCGCCGGCCGCCTGCCTGCCGCCGAGCTGCTCGGCCTGGCCGACCATCTGCGGTTCACCGGCCGGGCCCCGGACGGGCTGCGCCTGCTGCACGAGGCCGCCGCGTCGGCGGACCGGCTCATCGAGTTCGCGGTCCACCTGCATGCCGCCGGCCGGCCCATCGACGGCAACCACCTGCTGGCCAGCCGCATCGACGGCGTACCGGACGGCGACCTCGCCGGCGTCGTGCTGGAGGTCGCCCGGCGCGTGGACGAGGTCGCCGCTCGCCGCCTGCTGGACCGCGCCGGCACCTTCGGCCCCGCGCGCCTCGTCGCGCTGCTCGAGGGCCTGGACGCGCGAGACGCGCGAGACCAGCGAGATGGGCGGACGGAAGCGCCGGACCGGGTCGCCGACCGGCTGCTCACCCACCTCGAGCGGCTGGCGCACGGCGGACTTCCGCTGCCCGTCGAGGCAGCCACCCTGGTCACGCTGGTCCGGCACCGGCACGATGGCCTCGCCGAGCGGCTGCTGCGGGCCGCCCGTCCGCAGTGGTTCGACCAGCCGACCGCCGCCGTGCAGGCGTTCACGGTCGCCGGCCGGCAGGCGGAGCAGTTGGCCGCGCACGCCCAGCTGCTCATCGCGTTCGCCACCGTCCGGGCCGCGCCGACGGCGGACGAGCTGACAAACGCCTTCCTGTCCGGCGGCGAGACCGGCCACCTGCGTGGCCGCGCGGCCGGCGGTGAGGCCGCCCGCGCCGCGCTCGTCGTCGAGCTGGCCGCCGCCGGCCCGGTCGTGGCCGGGAACCTGTTGGCCCGGCTGGCCGGGTCGACGGCCGACGGGCTGGCCGCGGCCGTCTTCGCCGCCATCCCGGCGCTGCCGGTCGGCGGGCTGCTGGCGCTCTACCAGATCTTCGCCCGCGGCCTGCCCGACCGGCGCGCCGAGTACGCCGAGCTCGTGGCCCGCCGGGCCGCCCCGGCCGCCGTTCGCGCCATGCTGGACGCGGTCCAGCGCGACGACGCCGTGCTGATGGTGCGCTCCGTGCTCCCGACCGGTCGCGGCCTGCCGGACGACGAGCCGGCCGCCGCGCGCCTGGTGCAGGTCGCGGCCTGGCTGCTGCGCAACGTGCGCCACCACGGCGGCCTACTGCCCTGGCTGACCGGTTCGCCGTCGACCGTGGCCGGCGTCGCCGCCGGGCTGGTCGTGGCGCGCGAATACAGGATGGTCTGGGGCTCGTCCGGCCCTCCCTCGGACGACGAGGTACGGCAGCGGCTGCGGACCGCGCCCGACGAGCAGGTCACGCAGGCGTACTGGCTCGACGGGCCCGGGCTGGTCGCGTTCACCGACCGCGCGGTCCGGCACACCTGGCGGCACGGCAGGAGCGAGGCGCAGCCCACGCACCTGACGTACGACGAGGTCGTCCGGTGCTCGTTCGACTCGCTGGGCGGGGACCAGCTGATCATCTACCGTCCGGACGGCACGCAGCTGCGCTGGCGGACCCAGACCGCCGTTCGGGCGCAGACATACAGGCAACCTCACTCGTACCTGGAGGCGGACGAGCTCGCCCGGATCCTGCGCCGCATCGCGGAGCTCACCGCGCAGGCCGTCCGGGAGTGAGCGGAACCCGGCCGGGGCAGCGCCGCCGGCCGGGCCGTGGTGCTCAGGACTTGCGGACCTCGACCTCGTCCAGCATCGACCAGGCGCTGCCGCCGTTCACCGTGACGCGGACGTAGCGGCCCGTCGTCGACAGGCCGATCAGGTTGTAGGTCTTGATGAGGTTCGACGGGCCCACCGCGGGCTTGGCGATCGTGCCCACCGTGGTCCAGGAGCTGCCCGTCGCCGACACCGCGTACGACACCGAGTCCGGCAGGAACACGTAGTCCGCGCGGACCTGCAGCCAGCTGCTGTTGATGCCGTTGATCGTGCGGCTGGAGCCCAGGTCGATCGTGAAGCTGTACGTGCCCACCGCGTTGCGGCCCTGCCAGACCGCGCCGTAGAGCGGGCCGGCCGCCTTGGCGCCGTCCGTCAGCTCGGTGCCGCCCGTGTCCGGGTACGCCGGGTCGGCCGCTACCGTGCTCGTGTACGTGCGGGCCGAGGCCCAGTTGGTCGGGTACGACGGGGCCGCCGTCGTCGTGGCGTTCGCCGACGAGCTCGCCGCGGACAGGTTGCCCGCGCCGTCGAAGGCCTTCACGGTGTACGTGTAGGTCGTCGAGCCGTCGAGCTGGGTGTCGGTGAAGCCGCTCGTGGCGCCGTGCTTCGTCGCCACCAGGTCGCCGCCGCGGTAGATGTGGTAACCGGCGACGCCGATGTTGTCGGAGGGGGCGGTCCAGGTCAGCTGGACCGTCTGGGAGTTGGTCGCCGTCGCCGCGAAGGAGGATGGCGTACCGGGAGCGGTCGTCTCCACCGTGCCGTTGGTCAGGTAGTTGCGGTAGGTGGCGTCGTAGAACGTGGAGAACGGCGCGAGCGGCGACTGGTAGTGGTCGTAGGAGAAGCTCCAGTAGCCGCTGACGCTCGCCGACACCGCCGCCATGTCGGTGACGATGTCCTTGACCGGCATGGGCTGCAGGCCGGACGCGCCGAAGAGGAACGTCTCCACGTCGTCGTAGAGCAGGGTGGCCGGGCGGCTCGCCGTGATGGCGTTCTTCGTGGCGGTGAACCACGCCGGCAACTGGGCGCTGGTCGCGTGGCCGGCGCCGACGCCGTCCTGCAGGGCGATGATGTCGATCGGGGCGGTGGCCAGGATCGACGTCCACATGCTCTGCCAGCCGGTGGCGTTCAGGGTGCCGGCGAGGTTGGCGTTGAAGAACGGTGACACGGCGACCGGCTTGCCCGGCGAGAGCGTGTGCAGGTGGCCGATCACGTCGGCGTAGAACGCGGCCAGGTTCGACTGCTGGGTGGCCGTCTGGAAGTGCAGGTTCTCCACCTCGAACGGCAGGTACCAGCCGGCGAACGAGTCGTAGGCGCCGTAGTTGTCCCACAGCTCGTCGGCGAGGTCCTTGGCCAGGTCGGCCTCGGCGTCGAGCCAGGTGGTGCTGTCGGCGTAGTTGACCCACCAGTCGGCGCTGACCTGCAGGCCGACGAAGACGTTCACGCCGGCCGACTCGGCCCGGGACAGCACCCGGTCCGGGATGTCGGTCGCGGTCGACCAGGTGTACCCGGTGAGGCCGGTGTCGTAGGTGGCGGTGTGCGCCTTGCTGTCGGCGGTCCACTGCAGGATCTGGGTGTTCACGCAGGCGTCGAGGAGCTTGGTGTACTCGGTGGCGAGCTGGGTGTTCGTCCAGCCGGCGACCAGGTCGGGCTGGATGAACGAGCCGCTGATGCGGGGGTTGGTGGTGCAGGTCGCGGCGTGTGCGGGTTGCGGTACGGCGAGCACGGTGAGGGCCACCGTGGCGATCGCCGCGCCTGAGAGGACGCGTCGCATGTGCGTAGTGCCTCCGATCCGACGTGCGCTAGACAACTGCGAGCAGCGCGGCCCCCACGAGCACGGCGGCGTTGCCGAGCGCCGCGGGCCGCAACGGCACCCGGTCGACCCCGGGCAACGCCGCCGCGCGCAGAGCGGCGTCAACGCCCGGGAGGAACCGGTCACCGAGACTGAGGACGCCGCCGCCGATGACGACGACGTCGGGGTCGAGCAGGTTGGCGGCGGCCGCGAGCCCGGCCCCGAGCACCGCGGCGCCGAGGTCGATCGCGGCGCGGGCGTGGGGGTCGCCACCGTCGGCCGCGGCGACGACCTCCTCCAGCGACGGCACGACGGCGAGCCCGGCCCGCGCGGCGTAGTCGGCCGCGATCGCGGGCCCGGCCGCGTACGCCTCGACGTGGTCGAGCGCGCCGCACCCGCACCGCCGATCACGCAGGAACGGCGCGGGCGGGAAGAGCGCGGAACGCGCGGGAGGGAGGGGCGCGGACGGCGTGGGAGGGAGGGGCGCGGACGGGGCGGGCTGGAACGGCGCGGAAGGCGGGGACGGCACCCGCGGCAGCACCGCGGGGAGGTGGCCGAGGCTGCCGGCGAAGCCGTGGCGGCCGGCCACCAGCGAGCCGGCCACCACGAGCGCGCCGCCGATCCCGGTGCCCGCGGCGACGACGATGGATGCCGATCATCCGGCTGACCCGCGACTTCGCGGCAACGCCCGAGCAGGTGTTCCG
>NZ_JBEXCY010000228.1:0-18134 GCF_040605515.1 Dactylosporangium sp. NPDC005572
TTCCATCACCAACCAGGGGCCGACGTCAACCACCCCAGGTTAAAGATCAAGTTAGCTCCTTTGCTCGTACCGCGCGCGGCTGGCCTCGATGTGCGGCACGTGCTCGATCGCCCAGCCGGCCAGCGCCAGCGCGGGCGGGATGAGGCTCCTGCCCGTCGCGGTCAGCTCGTACTCCACCCGCGGCGGGACCTCGGCGTACACCGTGCGGGCCACCAGGCCGTCGCGTTCGAGGTTGCGCAGGGTCAGCGTCAGCATGCGCTGGGAGATGCCGGGGATCTGCTGGTGCAGGTCGCTGAACCGCAGCCGCCCCTGGTCGAGCGTCGCCACCAGCAGCAGCGTCCACTTGTTGCAGATCTGGTCGAGGATCGCCCGCAGCGTCTGCCCGCCGTCCCCGCGGATCATGCAGGTGTGCTCGTCCTGCGACATGACAGCTCCTTGTGCCCTACGCACACGCGTGTGCCTTTTGTACGCCTCCCGGCGCTGCTCCATCATGACTGCTCGTGGAGCTCGCATACTGGATCGTCGCCGCACTGCTCGCCCTCTTCTACGCCTACGCCGGCGGCAAGAAGGTCGCCCAGACCAGGGAACAGCTCCAGCCGATGATGGGCTGGGTCGACCGGGTCCCGATGCCGCTGGTCCGCACGATCGGCACGCTGGAGCTGCTCGGCGCGCTCGGCCTCGTCCTGCCCCCGCTGACGGGCATCGCGCCGGGGCTGGCGGTGGCCGCCGCGACCGGCCTGCTGTTGATCCAGGTCGGCGGCATCGCGCTGCACCTGTCCCGCGGCGAGGCCCGCCTGATCGGCCTGAACATCGCCCTCCTGGCAACCGCCGCGGTGACGATCTGGCTGGCGACGGTCTGGCTCTAGGCCGCAACAGGTACAGTCGGCCGCCGAACAGCCCAGCGGCTGCGTGGTGAACGGCGAGCACCTCGGGTAGCGCTCAGCTCAGCGGCGCGCGGGTGGCCGCGGCCGACGAGCGGCGGGACGAGATCGACCACACCAGGACGCCGACGGCGACCGAGAACAGCAGGACGGCCAGCGTGACGATGAGCGCCGGCACATGCTTGATGTCGTAGCCGTTCTGCACGATCTGGGCCAGCCCGGACACGCCGACGGCCGCGATGATGGCCAGCATCGTGTCCAGGCGGGCGCGGCGGCTGCGCTCCAGCCGGGCCTCCGCGACCGCCTCCTGCTCGGCGCGGCGGGCGGCGAGCTGACCGATCAGCAGCTGCAGCCGCTCCTCCAGCACCTGGTCGATCTTCGCGTTGAGGTCGCGGGCGCGGGCGGCGAACTTCGAGGCGTCCAGGAAGGCCGAGACGATCGCCGCCGCGCCCGGCGCGGCGACCAGCGATGGCGACTCGATGGTGGCGATCGTCGAGCGGGCCTCGATGGCGAACGCGTGCAGCGCGCTCTTCACCTGGTCGAGCCGGCGGGCGAGCCGGGTCAGCTCGTCGAGGTCGGACAGCTGCTGCTCGACGGCGCGGGTGATGTCGCGCTGCAGGTCGACGCTGTGCTGGTAGTGGCTGCCGATCTCGCTCAGCCAACCGGTGAACAGGCCGTCGAGTGCGGCGACGAACTCGGCGACCGACGCCCGGTTCTCCGCGCTGAACTCCGGCGAGGCGAGCATCACCACCGCCGTGGTGTTCGCCGTCCGGCAGACGTGGTCGCCGACGACGCTGACCGTGCCGGGCATCCCCTCCGGGCGGGCCGGGAAGCGGGCCCACTCGGCGACCGAGCCGGTCGTGTGGTGGATCGGGTTGGTGAGCACCTGGCTGCCGGCGCCCGCGCTGAGCTCGGCGAACGTGTGGACCGGCCGGGCCGCGCCGCCGGGCCCGACGACGGACGCCGCGTACACCGACACCACGACGTGGAACATGCCGGGGCGGGCGACCACGCCGGTCCCGTCGCCGGCCCGGCCGAGGTGCTGCCCGATCTGGTGGGCGAGCCCCGTCGCGAAGTCGGACAGCCGCGGTGCCGCGGACTCGGCCGCGAAACCGATGCGCCCGGCGCCGCACTCCGGCGCGGCCAGGAACATGGCCGTGTTCACGTCGTGCGGCGAGGCGTCGAGCAGGTCCGCCTCGAAGCGCACGTAGTGGTTGCCCAGCTCGGACAGGCGCACCTCGGCCCGCAGCCGGCCGGTCTCGACGCCGTCCTCGTCGTAGCGCACCACGTCGGGCAGCTCCAGCACGGCGCCCTCGTAGCGGCGGCCGAGGGAGTCCGCGCCGTCCCACATGTCGTCGAGGTCGAGCGACTCGCGCACGCCGGTCGGCTGCACGCCGCCGAGCGTCCAGCCGAGCGCCGCGGTCCGGGCCCGCTCCACGGCGGCCTGGGCCGACAGGCCGCGCACGGCGAACGGGTACACGTAGGTCACCAGGCCCTCGTCGACCCGCGCCCACTCGCCGTCACGCTGCGCCCGCAGGGCCTCCAGGCTCAGCCGGTGCGCCTTCATGCAGCTGCGCTCGGCGTGTCCGGGCATCGCCGGGCTCGCCTCGGCCTCGGCCAGGCCGGCGATGGCCGGGTCGAGCGCCGAGGGGTCGCCGGCGAAGAACCGGGCCACCGAGCCGGCCGCGTGGGCGGTGCCGGTGTCGTACTGCTGGGCGGTCAGCGCCCGGTTGCGCAGGAGCTCCCGGAGGTCCGGATCTCCCTGTGGTACCTCGGGCACCAGCTCCAGGACCCGGCCGGCGAGCTCGACCGCCTGCCGGCTGTACGCGACCGCCCGGTCCAGGTCACCGCAGCCCATCGCGTTCTCGGCCCGGATCTCCAGGTCCACGACCCGCATCTGCAGGCACACGACCTCGACCGTCCGCCGCGCACCGGCCGGCACGACGTCCGGATGGTCCTCGACGTACGCGGTCGCGCCTGCCAGCGTCTGCCAGAGCGGCTGGTAGTGGTACGAGACGTTCCAGGCGCTCTCGGTCTCGGCGAGCAGGAAGGCCAGCAGCAGCGGCACGCCCGGCTCGTACCCGGCGACGGCCGGCAGCTGCGCGTCGAGCACGTCGGCGACCGCGGCCCGCACGGCCGTCGACTCCTGCGCGGAGGGCAGCCGCAGCCCGGCCCCGTTCCAGCGCGGCAGCCGCCGCAGCGCCCCGGTGTCCACCCCGAGCGCGGTCAGCACGGGCTCGATCGCGTCGGCGTCACCGTTCCCGGTGATGCCGAGGGCCGTCATCGTCACCGGGTCGAGTGTATGGACGCGGCGCGCGGACCGTGAGGCCCGAACGGCCCACGTCGACTCGGCGGAAGATCGCTGATCGTTCAGCTCTCGGAGCGTTTCACCGCGGCGACAGCCCTGAACGTGCGGAAGAATGGACGCCATGACGGACGGGCGGGCGCTGGTGATCGGGGTCGATCCGGCCCGCATCCCGGGGTGGGACCCCGCGCCGGTGCTGGCGGCGCTCGCCCGCGGGCGGGAGCGGTTCGGCGCGCTCGGCATCGACGCCGACTACTGCCTGGTGGACCCCGAGGACGAGCCCGAGGCGGCGGTCGCCGACGCGTTGCGGCAGCGCGACTACGCGTGCGTGGTGATCGGGGGTGGCATCCGCGGGCACGAGCCGCTGCTCGACCTGTTCGAACGGGTGGTCAACCTGGTCCGCCGGCACGCTCCCGGGGCGGCCATCGCGTTCAACCGGACACCCGAGGACACCGCCGACGCGGCGCTGCGGTGGCTCAGACCGTGAGGACGATCGTGATCCGGTCGCCCAGGTCGATGCCCTCGGCGGCCCGGACCTTGTCCTTGAGGGGCACGACGTAGCCGCCGTTCTTCGGGAACAGCGACGTCGTCCAGGTCGTGCCGCCGGTGCGGGCCGACACCGGGATCATGCCCCAGCCGTAGCTCACCTCGCCGGCCACGTCGGCCAGCTCGGTGCACTGCGGGCCGGGGACGGTCACGAAGTGGTACGGGGCCGGGCCGCGCCAGTGCCAGACCTCGCCGGTGAACTCCAGCTCCATGTGCCCGCAATCTACCGGGTATCGTCGGCTGGCGCGGCGCGGGCGGAGGTGGGGAGATGCGGACGGCGACCAGGCGGTTCGCGCTGCGGCAGGCCGACCTCGACGACGCGGCCTGCCCCGCTCCGGAGGGTGCGGCAGCGGTACTGCGGGATCGTCCGGCCATCACGATCGCCCTCGAGCACCGGGTGCACGGCGTCACCGCGATCCGGCTGGAGTTCGCGGCCACGCTGCGGCAGGACGACGACGAGTGGTGGTTCGACGGCGTGCACTGGCCGGACGACGTGCGGCCCGGCGTGCTGGTCACGGTCGTCTGGCGGCCCGCCCGGGACGAGGTCGTCGTGCGCACCGCCGGGCTCGACGAGCCGATGCGCATCGACGGGGTCGCCTACTACCACGAGTACGACCCGGAGGTCGTCACGCGGGAGTGCCGGCCCGGGCCGTCCAACCGCGGGCAGGTGCTGGCCGCGGTGCGCCGGCTGGGCCGCGTGTACGAGGACGGCACCGCGCTGTTCCCCGAGGCGGACCTCGTGCGGCGCAGCGGGCTGGGCCGCGGCAAGCGCGGGACGTTCCTGCTGCGCAACGCCGTCGACCAGCTGATCCGGGAGGGCTTCGTAACCCGGGTCGCCGGCAGCGTCGACGCGGACGGGCAGCCCTCCTACCCGGCCGTCGACGGCGAGGAGCCGGTCGGGATGCTCTTCTACGCGCCGCTCATCGAGCCGGCGGCGCTGCCCGACGACGGCGAGCACGAGACGTCCGACCGGCGCGACCACTGGGTCAGCGGGTTCGTGCGCAAGCTGCCGCCGGGGGCGCAGCCGTCGCCCCGGCAGCTCTCGCTGCACCAGCAGGCCGTCGAGGACGAGCAGGTCAGCGAGCCCCTCGCCCCGGGGTACACCTTCGTCAAGAAGCACCACCGCAACGGCTGAGCGGGCCGTCGTGGCACGGGGTCGCAGGTTCGGCGGTGGCGCCGGATAATTCGTCGCTGTGCGTGTGCTCTTCACCGCGGTCCCCATCCACGGCCACCTGCTGCCGCTGATGCCGCTGGCCGAGGCGGTGGTCGCGGCCGGCGACGAGGCCGCCGTGGCCGTGCCGGCGGCGCTGGCGCACCTGGCCGGCGACGTCCCGGTCCTGCCGGCCGGCCCGGACATCGCGACGCTGCTGGCCGAGAACGACCGCCGCACCGGCGGCGCCGACCTGGCCGACCTGAGCGACATCTTCCCGGTGGCGTCGCTGTTCGCGGGCACCCGCGTGGACCTGACGTTCGACGAGGCCCTGGCCCGGGCCCGCGACTTCGCCGCCGACGTCGTGGTCGCCGACGAGTACGACACGATCGGCCCGATGGTCGCCGCGGCCCTGCGACTCCCGCTCGTGCGGCACGCGATCGGCCTCCCGGTCTCGCCCCCGCCGCTGGTGCCGGCGATGGAGGCGCTGCTGGCACCCCGGTACACCGGACGCGGCCTGACACCCGTGGACCGGGTCGCGCTCGTGGACCCGTGGCCGCCGGCGCTGCAGGCCCCGGACTGGTCCGCACCGCCCGACCGCCTGCCGATCCGGCCCCGCACCTACGCGGGCCCGGCCCCGGTCGACCTCCCACCGGCCCGTGGCCCCCGGGTCCTGGTCACCCTCGGAACGGTGCTGCTCGACGCCGACCTGCTCGACGCGCTCGTCGACGCCGTCGCCGCGCTGGGCGACGTGGACGTCCTCGCCGCCGTCCCGCCCGGTGTCGAGCGTCCCCTGGCGGACGCCCGGCCCAACGTGCACTTCGTCGGGTTCGTCCCGATGGCGCGGCTCCTCGCGGGCGGCGTCTCGGCGGTCGTGGCCGCGGGTGGCGCGGGCACGGTCCTGGCCGCGCTGGGCGAGGGCATCCCGATGGTGCTGTGGCCGAAGGGCGCCGAGAAGCCGATGAACGCCGAACGCGTCGCGGCCGCCGGCGCCGGTGTGGTGGTGGACGATCCGGCGCGGTCGGCCGGCGCCGTCCGGCTGGTCCTCGACGACCCGGCGTACCGGGCCGGCGCGGCCCGGATCGCCGCGCAGATCGGCGCCGCCCCCGACGCCGGCGAGGTCTGGGCGGATCTGCGAGATCGACTGCGGTGGTAGCGTCGGCAGCCGTGCTCCCGACCATCGCGGTCCTCGGCGCGTCCGGGGTCTACGCCCGGCACCTCATCCCCCGGCTCACCGCGCACGGCTACCCGGTCCGCGCCCTCGCCCGCCGGCCCGCGGCGGCCACCGTCGCCGCGGCGTGCGGCGCCGACGTCCGCCACGCCGACATCTTCGAGCGTGAGTCCCTCACCGCCGCCCTGGCCGGCTGCGACGTCGCGGTCAACCTGGCGACCAGCCTGCCCGGGCCGAGCGGGCGTGGCGACTTCGCGCTGAACGACCGGCTGCGGGCCGAGGGCACCCCCATCTTCGTCGATGCCTGCCGCGACGCGGGTGTGCCGCGGGTGCTCCAGCAGAGCATCGCGCTGGTCAATGCCGCCGGCGGCGACGCGTGGGGCGACGAGGACACGGAGCTTCCACCGGACGACTCGGTCGCCGGGCGGGCGGTCGCGGCCGCGCGGGTCATGGAGGGCAGCGTCACCGGGTCCGGGCTCGACTGGGTCGTGCTGCGCGGCGGGCTGTTCTACGGGCCGGGCACCGGCCTGGACGACGACTGGTTCGAGCGGGCCCGCTCGGGCCGGCTGCGGCTGCCCGGCGACGGCCACGACCACGTGTCGCTGGTGCGCATCGACGACATGGCGGCGGCCACGGTCCTGGCGGTCGAGCGCTGGCCGTCGGGGCGCGCGATCATCGTGAGCGACGACGCGCCGGCCCGGTGGCGCGACGTGTTCGGCTTCGTCGCGGCGAGCGCCGGCGCCGATCCGCCCGCGCCGGGCGGGCGGATCGGGTTCCCGTCCTGGCGGGTGCGCAACGCGCGCGCCGCCGAGCTGCTGTCGTGGCGGCCGTTCCATCCCACCTATCGCACGGGGCTGATCCGCTGATGCGACCCTCGGTACACCTGACGATCATGGCCGGTCCGCTGAGCGGGCGGACGTTCCGGTACGAGGAGCGGACCACCTGCATCCTCGGCCGGGCCGACGACTGCTCGCCGCAGCTGCCGGACGACGACGGCCACCGCACCGTCTCCCGGCACCACTGCCTGCTCGACATCAACCCGCCCGACGTGCGCATCCGCGACTTCGGCAGCCTCAACGGCACCTACCTCAACCGCCGGAAGATCGGGCAGCGGGCCGCGGGACAGAGCCCGGAGGAGGCCGCCGGCGTGCGGTTCCCGGAGCACGACCTGACCGACGGCGACGAGTTCCGGCTCGGCCCGACCACGTTCCACGTGCGCATCGAGAAGCCTGTCGAGCACCTGCCGGGGACCCGGGTGCTGCCGCGCTGCGCGAGCTGCGGCCGCGACGTCGCCGACGAGATCGGCGAGCACCGCGGCGACTACGTCTGCGCCGAGTGCCGCGCCTCGCCGGAGTCCCTGGTCCGTGGCGCCCTCGCCGACGCCGGCCCGGCCTTCGCCGGCTACGAGGTGCTCCGCGAGCTCGGCGCCGGCGGCATGGGCCGGGTGTACCTGGCCCGCAACACCGCGACCGGCGACGAGGTCGCGCTGAAGGTGATGCTCCCGCACGTCGCCGCCGACGAGTCCGACCGCGGGCGGTTCCTGCGCGAGATCGCGATCGGCCAGGCGCTGCGTCACCCGCACATCGCGACGCTGCACCACACGGGCAGCGCGGGCGGCGCGTTCTTCTTCGCCGTCGAGTACTGCGCCGGGGGCAGCGTCCGCGAGCTCATGACGGCGCACGGCGGGACGCTTCCCGTCGACGTGGCGGTACCGCTGGCACTGCAGGCCCTCGACGCGCTGCAGTACGCCCACGAGCAGGGCGTGGTCCACCGCGACGTGACCCCGCACAACATCCTGCTCACCGGCGGCCCGTCACCCCGGGTGAAGCTCGCCGACTTCGGCCTGGCCAAGGCCTTCGACCAGGCCGGGCTGAGCGGCCTGACCCGCACCGGCACGGCCGCCGGCAAGCCGTACTTCATGCCGTACCAGCAGATCGTCAACTTCCGGCACGCGAAGCCGGCGGTCGACGTGTGGGCGCTCGCCGCCTGCCTGTACCACATGCTCACCGGCGTCTATCCGCGCTCGTTCCCGTCCGACCGCGACCCCTGGCAGGTGGTGCTCCAGACGCAGGCGGTGCCGGTCCGCGAGCGCGACCCGGCGCTCCCCCGCCCGCTCGCCGAGGTCCTCGACACCGCGCTGCGCGACCGCCCGGAGATCGGCTTCCAGACCGCGGCCGAGTTCCGCCACGCCCTGCTGGTCCGCGGCACCTGAGGATGTTCCGCCCCGTTGCGGGTAGCTGGCCGGGATGTCCCACCATCTCGACACGCCGCTGGCCGGCGAGCACGGGCAGCGCTTCATCGACGACCTCTTCGTCTTCCCCGGTACCGCCGGGACCGTCCTCGTCATGGACGTGAACTCCGACGTCACCGGCGCCCACGCCGAGCCGGGCTTCGACCCGGGGACGTCCTACGAGTTCACCGTGCGCGACGACCTCACCTTCCGCTGCTCGTTCGGCCCGCCGGACGCGTCCGGCACGCAGGCGGTCCGCCTCGACGACGGCGGCTCACTCGTCGTGGAGGGCCGCACCGGCGAGCCGGCCGGCGGCGACGGCGTGCGGCTGTGGGCCGGCCGGACGTCCGACCCCTTCTACATCGACCTGTCGCTGCTGGGCGCCGTGAACTCGGCGGTCCGCGACGGCACGGCCCCCGACCTGTCGAAGTGGCGCCCGGATGCCGCGAGCAACAGCTTCGCCGGTACCACGGTGGAGTCGATCGTCATCGAGATCTCCCACGACCGCCTGCCCCCCGGCACCCGCCTCGGCGTGTGGTGCGCGACGCGGGAGGGCGACCGGCAGGTCAACCGCGCCGGCCACCCGATGATGTGGCCGATCTTCTGGCCTGACGACGTCCACTTCACGAACCCGGCCAACGCCCGCCACCCGGCCGAGGACCGCGCCGCCGACGGTGCCTGGCTCGCCGGGAAGGTCGCGGCGGTCGTGGCCGCCGTCGGCACGTCGGACGACCCGGCCGGCTACGGCCGCACGGTGGCGGAGGAGCTGCTGCCGGACGTCCTGCCGTACACCGTGGGCACCCCGGCGACGTACACCGCCGCGGCCCGCAACGGCCGCCCGCTGGCCGACAACGCCCCGGAGGCGATGCTGTCCCTGGTGACGAACACGGCGGTCCCCTCGGGCCTCACCCCGACGGTCGCGGCGGCACAGCGCAGCCCCGACTTTCCCTACGTGGTCCCTCGCCCGTAGCCGACCGCTTCGGCGCCTGCTCAGGCGCCGGCCGGGATGCGGGTGCCGGCGAGCGCCCGCAGCCCGAGCGCCCCCGGGGCAGGCCGTCCGGGCGGGCCGGCCCGGCCGCGACGGCGAGCTGGCACAGCTCTCACCGCGCGAACTCGACGTGCTGGCCCTCGTCGCCCGCGGGATGTCCAACGCCGAGATCGCGGCCTGGCTGCACATCGGCGAGGCGACCGTGAAGACGCACGTCGCGAACTTCCTCACCAAGCTCGGCCTGCGCAACCGGGTGCAGGCGGTCGCGTTCGCGTACGAGAGCGGCCTGGTCCGCCCAGGCGACCCCGACCCGTAGCTGTCCCCGCACGGACGCCGACGGTCAGGGCCGGGTTGCGCGGGGCGGGGTGAGCTGTGCGAACTCCGCAGCGTCCGTCAGGGGCAGCATCACGCGCAGGGTCGTGCCCTCGCCCAGTGGGCTCGTCAGGTCCAGCGTGCCGCCCAGCGCCTGGACGCGGTCCGTCAAACCGGTCAGGCCCGTGCCGGCCGCCGGGTCCGCGCCGCCCGCGCCGTCGTCGCGGACCGTCAGGTGCAGGTGGTTGCCGTTCGTGGTGGCCTCGACGCGGACGTGCGTGGCCTTCGCGTGCTTGGCCGCGTTGGTCAGGGACTCCGCGACGATGTAGTACGCGGCGACCTCGACCGGCTCCGGGAGGCGGGACTCCAGCCGGACGGCGAGCTCGACCGGGACGGCGGAGCGGCGGGCCAGGGACTTCAGGGCCGAGCGCAGGCCGCAGTCACTCAGGATCGCCGGGTGGATGCCGCGGGAGATCTCGCGCAGGTTCTCCAGGGCGCCCGTCAGCCGGCGGGTCACCCGGGACAGGCGGCCGCGCAGCTCGGGCAGGCTCGGCGGGACGCTCGCCTCGCCGTCGGCGACGTCGATGGCGATCGCGATGAGCTGCTGCTGCATGCCGTCGTGCAGGTCGCGTTCGATGCGGCGGCGGGCCTGGTCGGCGGCGACCACCACGCGGGCGCGGGAGGCGGCCAGGTCGGCGCGGGCCTGCGCGTTGGCGACCGTGGTCGCGATCAGCTCGGCGTACTCCGCCAGCCGCGACTCCGCGTCGCGCGCCGGCAACCGTTGCGTGGTGACGGTCGCGGTCACCACACCCCACAGGCGGCTGTCGACCATGATCGGGGCGCCGAACGCGCAGCACACGTCCTGCTGCTGCAGGTGCGCGGCGAGCGGGCCGCGGGCGCCGGCGTAGGTGTCCATGCGGGCCGGGCGGCCGCTGCGGTACACCGCCGCCGAAACACTGTCGCCGTCGAGGTTCAGGGTCGTGCCGACCGGCAGGTCGATGCCCGGCGCGCCCCAGGCGGCGACGACGGTCGCGGTACCGTCGTCCTCGAATCGGGCGATGTGGGCACCATCCGTGCCGGACAGGCGGCCCAGCTCGGTCGCGACCGCGTCGAGGACCTCGGGCATGGCGGCGCCGCGGGCCACGTACGTGGCGATGCGTCGCAGGGCCGCCTGGGTCCTGCCGTACCGCACCAGGTCCTCCACGTTGTGCCGGATGGAGCCCGTCATGGTGTTGAGGGCCCGGTTGAGCCGGCCGACCTCGCCGGCGCCGGCGTCGGGCACGCTGCTGTCGAGCCGGCCGTGCGCGACCTGGTCCGCCATGACGGCCGCCTCCCGGACCGGCCGGACGACCACCCGGTGGAGGTACGCGATCATGCAGCCGCCGACCAGGGTCGCCGCCGCCAGGCCGGTGATCACCGTGCCGAACGCCTGCTGGGTGGCCGTCCGCGCGTCCGCCGACTGTTCGGCGGCCAGCCGCTGCTCGTCCGCGGCGAGCGCGTCGAGCTCGGCCCGCAGTTCGGCGACCCGCCGCTCGTCCTCGCGGAGCGTCTCCACGCTCCCGGCGGACGGGTCGCCGCGCTGGGCCGCCTCCAGCACCCCGGCGGCGTGCTCGTCGGTGTACGACTGGCTGTGCTGGGTGATGCGCCGGGCCTGCTCGGCCTGCGCGGGAGTGTCGGCCAGCCGCTCCAGGCGCGCGGTCCGCTCGGCGAGCTGCACCCGCTGCCCGGCCCAGGTCGCGAGCAGCGCCGGGTCGCGGGTGGCGACGAAGCCCCGCTCAGTGCGGTCCATGTCGAGCAGCAGCTCCTCGACCTCCTCCTCGGTGGCAAGGGTCTGCGCGGATCTCGACGCCGGGTGTTGGACGGCGCGCTGCTCGCCCATCGCGACGATCAGCACGGCGAACACCGCGCCGACGATGACGAGCAGCAGGAGGCTGCCGATGATCATCCGGGGAATCAGCCCAGCATGCATGGGCTACCCCTTTCCCCGTATACCGCGTTCAGAACGGCGGCTTGCGGGGTAGAGCCAGCCAATGCGCGAGCTGCCGCACCAGGTGCGCGCCGGGTGGCGCTCGGCCGCAGGACGCTAGCCCAGGCGGTCCTCCAGGGTGGCCCGGTCGCCCCCGTCGCCGGCCATCCGGGCGCGGGCCCCGGCGTCGCCGCGCAGTGCCCAGCGGAGGAAGTCGGTCGTCACCGCGGCGACGGCGTCGAAGTCGCGGCCCGGGCCCAGGTACGGGTCGAGGTGGTCGCCGTTGGGCACGTCGAGCAGCGCCTTCGGCCAGGCCAGCGGCTCGTACGCCTCGGTGCTCCCGGCGAACTTCACGACGGTGTCCTGGCGGCCGTGGACGAAGAGGATCGGTGCCGGGGCACCGGAGTACCCGACGCCGAACGGCCACTGGCCGCCCGCGAGGACGATGCCCGCGGTGAGCCGATCGTCGCGGTGCCGGGTGAACATGCCGACGGTGGTCATGCCGCCCAGCGAGTGCCCGGCCGCGGCGATCGCGGCGCGGTCGACGTGCCCGGCGAGGGGGTCGCCGGCAGTGGTGTCGAGGGCCAGCACCGCCGTCAGGACGGCGGCCGCGTCGGCCGGCTGGTGCACGATGTCGTCGTCGTCCAGCTGCTGCGACCCGCGGGCCGAGTGGGGGTACGTGGGCGCCACGACGACGAACCCGGCCGCCGCCCAGGCGTGCAGCAGCGGCCGGTAGTCCTCGGGCCGCCGGGTGTACCCGTGGCTGAACACCACGACGGGCAGCCGGCCGGTCGCCGCCGCGGGGTGCAGCAGGAGTGTGGGCAGCGGCCGGTCGGCGCCGTTGGCCAGCTGGAGGGTCCGCTCGAGGACGGCGTCGGGAGTCGGGGTGACCGCGGCCGGTTCGCCGGCGCAGCCGGCCAGCAGGACGGCGGCGAGGATCAGAGCTGGGAGACGCGCCATCACCCGATCGTGACATCGTCGTGCATCGCGCCGATACAGTGACGAACCATGGTGCCCGAGGAAGGCGCGCTGGCCCCCGCGGTGGTCGCCGACGCCCTCGACGTGCTCGGTGACGTCCCGGACTGGCGGCTGCCGCCGGCGCGGTGGCCGCACATCACGCGGCTCGTCCAGGCGATGGCCGTCGCCGTCCAGGCCCGCGACTCGGTGGCGCTCGACGCCGCCACCGCGCGGCTCGAACTGGCCAGCCCGCACCGGATCACGGTGCTCGGCGCGGATCCGGTCGTGCCGCCCCCGTCGCCGCTGCAGCTGCTGCAGAACCACCTCTACCACGCGCTGGAAGGCACGATCGAGCCGCTGCCGCCCGAGCCGGCGCCGCGGGCGCGGACCGACACCGCCACCACCGGCCTGGTCAAGCAGATCCTGGTCGTCCACGTGTTCGCGCCGGCCGACGGGCCGGACGCGGCCGCCGCCTACGCACGGATCCGGCAGCTGTGGACGGCCTGCGGCGACGTCCTCGGCGCGGCCGAACCGATCGAGGCCCTGGACCTGCCGGCCACCCTGCCCGCAGACCTGCCGACCAGGACCGCGGTCGCGGCCCGGCGATCCGCGGCAGGGTCCGAGCAGGTGCAGGCGATCGTCCGCCGCGAGCACGACACCATCGTGCTGTCGGTCGCCGCGGAGGCGCCGCCGGCCACCTGGGCGCAGTGGGCGGGCCGGTGGGCCGAGGCGGGCGCGGACGGTGACGACGACCCGCTCATGGCCGTTGTCACGATCTTCGCCGGTACCGTCGAGCAGCCCCCGTACGCCACCGCCGCCACGGCCCGGGCCGTGGCCGGCGCGCTCCCGCAGACCCCGGACGACTTCTGGCAGGGCGAGGCGACCGCGCTGGGCGAGACCGTGCTGTGGCAGCTGCCGCCCGCGGGCGACGGGCGGCGCCGCCGGCTCGTCGCGCTCGCGGACGCCCGCGACGAGGACCGGCTCAATGCGCTGGTCTGGTCGCGCGGGGGTACCGAGCTGTCCCCGCTGACGCAGTACCTCCTGCACGCGGCGAAGGCCGCCTACGAGCGGCGGGCCCGCGACGCGATGGCGCCGCGCCTCACCGACCTGCCGGACGCCGAGGGCTGGCTGGACGGGCTCGGTGACGCGGTGCAGATCGCCCGCGACAACATGGTCGACGCGCTGCGCGTGGCCGGGCTGGCCGGGCCGGCCGGGCTTGCCGAGGCGCCGGCCGGCGGCCCGTTCGGCGCCGACCTCGCCGCTGCCGGCACGCTCCTGCGGCAGCTCGAGTTCGACCGCAAGCACCTGCGACGCTCCGCCGGGCGCAGCGCCACCCGCGCGGACCAGCGTGCGACGCCGACGATCGGCCTGGTGACGGCGCTGCCCGAGGAGTTCGCCGCCATGCTCACCCTGCTCGACCGGGCGGTCGAGGCGCCCGTGGCGCGGGACCGGGCGGCCTACCGGCGCGGCACCGTGCCGAGCGCCGACCCCGCCCGCCCGCACGAGGTGGTCCTGACCCTGCTCGGCGAGACCGGCAACGACGCGGCCGCCCACGCCGCCGCCCACCTCGTGCGCAGCTTCCCGTCGGTCAACCAGATCGTCATGGTCGGCATCGCCGCCGGCGTGCCCGCGCCGCACGACCCCGCCACCCACGTGCGGCTCGGCGACGTCGTCATCGGCACGTGGAACGTCGTCGACTTCGACCACATCGTCGACCGGCCGGGCGGCCCGCAGCGCCGCCAGGAGTTCCCGCGCCGCTCCGCCCTGCTGGCACAGCGGGTCAAGATGCTGACCGCCGGCGAGCTGCGCGGGGAGCGGCCGTGGGAGGCCCACCTGGACCGGCTGACCGGCGAGCTGCCGCGGTTCGCCCGGCCGGACGACCGTACCGACGTGCTGTTCTCCGACGACACCGACTTCGCCCGCGTCGTGCCGCACCCCGACCCGGTCCGCAGCGCCCACCGCCCCGGGCGCCCGAAGGTCCACGAGGGGCGCATCGGCAGCTCCGAACGGTCCGTGCGCAACGCCGCCACCCGTGACGAGGTCGCCCGGCGCCACCAGCTGCGCGCGATCGAGATGGAGGGCAAGGGCATCGGCCGGGCCGGCCACGCCGACGGCCGCGACTGGTTCGTCGTCCGCGGCGTCAGCGACTACGGCGACCGCTGGATCGACAGCGACTGGCGCTACTACGCCGCCGCTGTCGCGGCCGCCTACGTGCGCGCCCTGCTCGAGGTGTGCCCGCCGGTCGACCCGCACGGCGGGCACACCGGCGGCGCCGAGGCCGGCTGACGTCCGGGCCGGGACCGGCACCTACTGCATCGCGCGGCGGTACAGCTCCGTGACGGCGGCGATGTCGGCGGTGGCGAGGCCGGACGCGGCGGCCTGCTCGTAGCGGTGCCGCACGGCGTCGGCCGCCGGCAGGTCGACGTCGGCGTGCCGCGCGACGTCGATGGCCAGGCCGGCGTCCTTGGCGCCGAGCGTGGTGCTCCACCAGCCCTCCGTCGCGCCGGTCAGCACGTCGTCGAAGCGGTTGCGCACGCCGTCGACGAGGGGGCTGGTGGCGAGCAGGTCGCGCAGCTGCGCCTCGCGAAGGCCGCCGGCGCGCCCGACGGCGAACGCCTCGGCCAGGGCGACCACCTCCGAGAGCAGCAGCATGTTCGTCGTCAGCTTCGCGGTCAGGGCGAGCTCCGGCGAGTCGTACCACCGGACGGTGCCCGACAGCGCCGCCGTCACCGGCCCGATCCGGTCCACCGCCGCACGGTCACCGCCGGCGAGCAGCACGGCATGCCCGTCACGCACGGCCTCCGGGCTGCCGAGGACCGGCAGCGAGACGAACCGGGCCGGGAACGCGCCGGCCAGCTCGCCGCCGAGCCGCGGGGACACCGTCGACGAGTCGACGTACACGGCCGACTCGCCGAAGGCCGGCTGCAGCTCCCCGAGCGCCACCGACCGTACCGCCTCGTCGTTGGCCAGCATCGTGATCGCCACGTCGGCGCCGTCCACGGCCTCGCCGACGGTGACCGCCTCGCGCGCACCGGCGGACACCACCGCGCCGGCCTTGCCGGGCGAGCGATTCCACACCGTCACCCGGTGCCCGCCGTCCAGCAGCCGGCCGGCGAGTGCCCGCCCCATCCGGCCCATCCCCAGTACCGCGACATCCACGTCGCCGTCGGTTCCCGCCGCGACGGCGGCCAAACCCGCCCGGCGGGACGGGTAAACCGGTTGCCGCGCCAGCACCGGCCCGGCAGGCTTCACCGATGCTCATCCAGCGGGAGACACCAGCGCAGATCGCGGCCATCCACGCGGTGACGGCCGCCGCCTTCCAGCACCCGGACCACCCCGGCGAGCCGCCCGCGGAGGCCACCCTCGTCGACCAGCTGCGCGCCGACGCCGCCTGGCTGCCCGCCCTGTCGCTCGTCGCGGTCGACGCCGGCGCCGTGGTCGGGCACGTGGTCTGCACCCGGGCCCGGATCGGCCGGGCCCGGGCCCTCGGCCTCGGACCGCTCAGTGTGCACCCCGACCACCAGCGGCGCGGTGTCGGCTCGGCCCTGGTGCACGCCGTGCTCGGCGCCGCCGACGCGCTCGACGAGCCGATCGTGGTGCTGCTCGGCTCCCGCGCCTACTACACGCGGTTCGGCTTCCGCCTCGCCGGGGAGCTCGGCATCACACCGCCGGTGCCGCAGTGGGAGCCGCACTTCCAGGCCCGCACCCTCACCACGTTCACCCCGGCGCTGCACGGCCCGTTCGCCTACGCCGAACCGTTCAACCGGATGTAGCCGCGCCGTCCGCCGGCCCGGGCCACTCGCGGGCGTCGTCGTCGGGGACCTGGCCCGCGGGGCGCAGCGCGGGATGGCCGGCGAGCGCCTGGTCGAGGGCGGACCGCTCATCGTCGGTGAACGCCAGGAAGTAGATGCCGTGCAGCCGCGTGCCGGGCGTCGCCGTCAGGTGGAACGCGGCGGCGTCGACCAGCTCCGCGGCGGTCGCGGCCACGGGCGCCCCGGCCCCGCCGGTGCCCAGCATCGGGAAGAGGATCGTGCGGACCTCGGCGTCCTCCCGCGCGAGCCGCTCGGCCTGGGCGAGGGCGTTCGCGACGCACACGCCGACCCGCCGGACCTGCCGGAAGCCGGCGCCGGGCTCGCCGTGCACGGCGGCGACGTGGATGATCCAGCGCACCGCGTTGGTGCCGGCCAGGCAGCCTGGGGCGGTGACGAACGCCGCGCCCGGCGCGACCGGGCGGCGCCCGGCGACGGCCTTGGCGAGCGCGTCGGCGATGACGTCGTCGACGACGTGCCCGGCGGCGTCGCGGCTTGCCCCGTTGTACCGGATGATGCTGGAGATCGAGAACTCGTTGAACCGGGCCATCTCCATGTCGGTGTTCTCGCTGTTGACCCAGATGTCCACGTCGTGGACCCGCATGATGCGGCCGGGCCGGATGCCGATGACGCAGCCCGGCGCGTGCGGGGGCGCGAGCGTGAACGCCGAGGGGCGCTCCGCCGGCCGCGGCTGCGGGCCCGCCGGGCCGGTCCACAGCCAGGCCCGGCCGTGGAACTCCTTGGTCCGCACGTCGATCGGCCGGAACTCGGCGGACCGCACGCCGGCGTAGGCGTGGAGGTAGGCGTGGAGCTGGTCGGAGACCGCGAACACGAGGTCGCTGCCCGGGCGGTCGGCGAGCGCCCGGCGCAGCGCGTCGCTGTCGACCAGCCGGCCCGCCTCCACGATCGCGTCGCCGGAGAAGCCGATCGCCGCCGGGCCGAGCGGGCCGATCACCGCGGCCATCCGCAGCCGCATCCGGTCCCGGTAGCGGCGGTTGTCCTCGGCGAGCGCCTCGGCCGCCGAGCGCAGCAGCCGGGCCAGGGCGCGGTGCACCTCGACCTCGCTGGGCAGGAAGACCACCATGCCGTCGCCCGTGCCGTGATGGCGGGTGTCGGCGAGGCGCAGGTTCAGGTCGCGCAGGACCTCGTCGACGAGGGCCGCCACCCGCTGCTGGAGATCGACCTGCTCGGATGCGGTGCGCCGGCCGTAGCCGGCGACGTCCACGACGAAGCCCATCCGGACGGCCGTGGGGAACCCCATGACTTCAATGTAGGTCAGCGGCCCAGGTGGACGTAGGGTGCCCAGGCGCCGGGGCGGTCCGGCCAGCGCTCGCGCAGGTGCCGCACCGCGTCGCGGACCGCGCCCGCCAGGCGTTCGGGGCGCAGCCGGTCGCCGTCGACGACGCCGCGGTACAGCTGATCGGCGAACCGCACCGAGACCCGGTCGGCGACGGGCCACAGCGTGCCCACCACCTGGCCGAACCCGGCGAGGTGGAACGCGGCCGCGATGTGCACCGCCTCGGTGGCAAGGTCCGCGCGGGTGCGGTTGCTGCTGCACGCGGCGAGCACGGCGACCTGCCCGTCGAGCCGCCGGGCGGCGAGGTCGGCGACGCTCAGCGGCCCGTCGGCCAGCACCAGGTGGCTGCGCGACGGCTGGTCGAGGTCGGCGGTCGCGTGCCCGCTGAAGTGCACCCAGTCGTGCGCGTGGAGGGCGGGCACCACCCGGGCGGTGTCGGCGGCGGCGCCGGGCAGCACCGTGCCGCGGGCAGTCACGATCGCGGCGGCATGCGGTCTCCGGGGCGACTCGCGGGGATCTTGT
>NZ_JBEXCY010000229.1:0-18105 GCF_040605515.1 Dactylosporangium sp. NPDC005572
GCACTGGCTTAACAAGCACCCTGTTGAGTTCTCAAACAACCAACACACACCGCCGAGCCGCACCGTCTCCGGCGCCGCCCACCCGGGGCATTTCGTACCGATCTAACCTAGCCCGTCCGCTTTCCGGTGTCAAGTCCGCCTTGTAGCAGATTGTCCCGATTCACGGACACACCACAACACTTCCGGTAACCGGAAGGATGTCGTAGGGTTCTCGGCAGGACGTCCGCAGCGGCTCGCCGAAGCGACCCGCAGAACTCGTCCGCGTCCCTGCCGGTTATCAACGTTACCCGGTCCCGCCCTCGGCGCCCAAATCGAGGCCGCTGAGTCCGTTCCGGGCTTCCAGCAGGACGACCGCCGCGGCACGCTGTGCGCTCCGCTGTCTCGTCCGTTTCCCTGCCGGCCATCTACGTTACCCCGCTTGCCGATCTTCACCAAATCGATCGCTCGCTTTGGTGAAGCTCCGGTGTCCGCCGGGCGCCGTAGCGCTGTGCAAAGCTACGCGGCGCCCGGCGACACCGTCAAATCGAGGTGAGCTCGACCCCGGCGAACGTGCGCTTTCCCTTACGCAGCACCAGAAGCCCGCCGGCGAGGGCCCGTTCGGCCGGCACGACCTCCTCCGCGTCGCTCACCCGCTCGTTGTTCACGTACGCCCCGCCCTCGGCCACCGTCCGGCGTGCCTCGTTGCGGCTGCTGACGAGCCCGGCGGCGATGAACAGATCGGCCACCGTCGACCCAGCCGGCGCGCTCGCCAGGCCGGCCTCGCTCAGCGCGGCGCGCAGCGTGGACGCCGACAGCTCGGCGAGCGACCCCCGGCCGAACAGCGCCTGGCTGGCCGCGATCACCTGCTCGGTCTCGTGTGCGCCGTGGACGATCCGGGTGACCTCCTCGGCGAGGCGCCGCTGCGCGATCCGGGCCTGCGGGCGGTCGGCGGTCTCCTTGTCGATGACCTCGATCTCCTCCCGGGACAGGAACGTCAGCTGCCGCAGCAGCCCGCCGACGATCGCGTCCTCGAGGTTCACCAGGTACTGGTACAGCGCGTAGGGGCTGGTCATCTCCGCGTCCATCCAGAGGCTCCCGCCGCCGGTGGACTTGCCGAGCTTCTCCCCCGCGCTGTTGGTGAGCAGCGGCGTGGCGAGCAGGTGCACGGACTCGCCCTCCATCCGCCGGATGAGGTCGGTGCCCGCGGTCAGGTTGCCCCACTGGTCACTGCCACCCGTCTGCAGCCGGCACCCGTACCGCCGGAACAGCTCCAGGAAGTCCATCCCCTGGAGGATCTGGTAGCTGAACTCCGTGTAGCTGATGCCGGCGTCGGAGTTGAGCCGGGCGCTCACCGCGTCCTTGGTGAGCATCTTGTTGACCCGGAAGTGCTTGCCGATGTCGCGCAGGAAGTCGATCGCGGACATCGGCGCGGTCCAGTCCAGGTTGTTCACGATCCGGGCCGCGTTGCTTCCGGTGAAGTCCAGGTACGGCTCGATCTGCCCGCGGATCTTGTCGACCCACTCCGCGACCTGGTCGCGGGAGTGCAGCTGCCGCTCGGCGGACGGGCGCGGGTCACCGATGAGCCCGGTGGCGCCGCCGACGAGGGCGAGCGGGTTGTGCCCGGCCAACTGCAGCCGCCGCACGGTCAGCACCTGGAGCAGGTGCCCGATGTGCAGGCTCGGCGCGGTGGGGTCGAAGCCGCAGTAGTAGGTGATCGGGCCCTTCGCCATCTCGGCACGCAGTTCGTCGAGGTCGGTCGAGAGCGCGATCAGGCCCCGCCACTGCAGATCTTCCAGCACATCGGTCATTCCGCGATTCTCGCACCCGACTCCGACCGGCTCCCAACGCTTTCCCCGGCCGAAAGGTTGTGTCGATTTCCCAACGCCCCACGGGCCTCCACGGATCGGAAACGATCTCTATAGTCGGACGGGACAGACACTCTGACGGGGGGGTGGTTCTGGTGGATTCGCTTGCGCTGCAACGATTTCCGCTGATCGCGGTGCTCGCCGCGGCGACGGCCGGGCTGGTCGCGCAGGGCGGCTTCTACCTGCCCGGCCGGGTGCTCGTGACGGCACTCGCGCTGACGGCGTTCGCATTGGCACTGCGCGAAAAGACCACGGTCACGGCGGTCCCGCTGATCGCCGTCGCGGGCGCGGCCGCAGCGATCGCCGCCTGGGCGATCGTCCGGGCCGCCACGGCCGGCGGCGGCGCCACCGCGGCCGGGATCTGCGCCACCCTGGCCGTCGTGGTCGGCGCGGTCGCGGTCACCGGGCGCACCCGCGCCGACGAGCGGTGGTCCCTCGCGAACGCGCTCGTCGCCCTCGGCGTCCTGGTGGCGGTCACCGCGTGGGCGGGGGTGGCGTGGCGGATCGAGCGGTGGTCGGTGCTGGTCGAGACGAAGCTGTGGCGCGGCGCGTCCACGCTCACCTACCCCAACGCGGCCGCGGCGGTGCTGGCGGCCCTCGCGCTGCTCGCGCTGGCGTCGCTCCTGGCCGGGCCCGGCTCCACCTGGCGGGCCGTGGCGGCCTACCTGCTGCTGGTGGGCCTCGGCGCGACGCTGAGCCGGGCGGGCGCGCTCGCCTTTGCCGCGGGAGTTCCCGTGCTGTTCTTCGCTTCAACGGTACGGGCAATGCTGCGCCACCTCGCCCCGCTGGCACTCGGTGCGGCCGTCGCCGTGGCCGGTCTCGTCCCGTCGTTCCCCGCCGGTGGGGACCCGGAGCCGTTACCCGCCGTCGGGGCGCTGCTGCTCGGCGGTCTGCTCGCAGTACACCTGCCGCGTCTGAACAGTCGCAGACTCCTGGCCGCGTGGGCGGGGGTGCTCGCCGCGACGGCCGGGGCCGTGGCGTGGCTCGCGTCGCGTCCACTGCCCGCGCAGCTCGACGCGATCGCCGTGCGCCGGCTCACGCTCGAATCGATGGGTCGCGAGGGCGCGCTGCGATCGGCGCTCGACCAGGTCGCCGCGCACCCGGTCCTCGGCACCGGGCCGGGGCGGGCGCGGTTCTTCTGGTCCGACTACGAGGGCAAGCTGGTGGCCAGCCGCTGGGCCCACAACGAGTACCTCCAATGGCTCGTCGACCTCGGCGCCGTCGGCCTGGTGCTGCTCGGCGTCCTCGGCGCCGCCGTCGTGGTCGTGCTCCGGCGCGGCCGCCGCTCGGGCGCGCCCCCTCTGCTGTGGACCGGCGCGGTGGCGGCGATCGCCGCCCTGGCCGTGCACAGCGCCTTTGACTTCCTGTGGGAGCTGGCGGTCGTCCCGCTGCTCTTCGGCGTGCTCGTGGGCATGGCCGGTCCGCTCCCCGGTGAAGAGTCCGCACCATCACTCACAGGGGAGGAACAACCGCAATGAAGCTCACGAAGGCGCACCTCGGGGCCGGCGCGCTGGCCGTCGGGGCGGTGCTCGCGTTCGCCATGCCGGCGGGCGCGGCGGTCAACCTGCAGTCCGAGTCCAACGGCAGCTCGTCGATCAAGATCGCCAAGAACGCGAACCTCAAGGCGAAGGGCGCGGCCACCGTGGTCACCGTGAAGGTCGGCTGCCCGGTGGGGCACCGCTACCAGGTCGGCGTCGAGGTCGGCCAGGTCGTGAACGGCAACACCACCGCGCATGGCTCGGCGTACCTCTACAACCAGATCTGCACCGGCGCCGTCGAGAACGTCAAGCTGCACGTGCTCGCCGACGGCGCGCCGTTCAAGCTGGGCGTCGCCTACGCGGTCGGCTCGGCGGACATCAGCGGCCCGACCGGCTACTGGACCCTCAACACCGGGCGCGAGATCGTCAACGTCAACAGCTGACACAACGAGGGGGCATCCCGGGGCCGCACCGGTCCCGGGGTGCCGTGTCCGGCGCCCAGTAGGGTGGGTGCATGGCGGTTGTGAAGATCAACGCGATCGAGGTCCCCGAGGGTGCGGGACCGGAGCTGGAGCGGCGCTTCGCCGCGCGGCACGGCGCCGTGGAGGGCTCGCCCGGCTTCCTGGGCTTCGAGCTGCTGCGCCCGACGGCCGGCGAGACGCGGTACTTCGTCTACACCAAGTGGGAGTCCGAGGAGCATTTCCAGGCCTGGGCCAACGGCCCGGCGAAGGAGGCGCACTCGGGTGAGCGGGCCAAGCCGGTGGCGTCCGGCTCGAGCCTGCTGGAGTTCGAGGTCGTGCAGTCCGCCGGCCCGCAGGACTGACGGTGGAGCGCTTCGTCCTGTTCCCGGGCCGCCATCACCTGCTGACCCGGTTCCAGGCGGAGTATCTGCGCGGCCTGGGCGGCACGGTGGTCTGGGCCGTGACGAGCGCCAACCATCAGAACACGAAGCGCAACCCGGTCGCCTACGACCGGCGCGAGGCCGCGATCGAGCGGTTCAGCGTCCAGGAGGGGCTGCGCTCGCTGGTCGTGCCGGTGTTCGACACCGCGCACACCGACCGGTTCGCCGAGGTCACCCTGAAGAGCGTCGAGTCGGCGCTGGGCATCCGCCTGGCGCCGGGCAACACGCTCGTGGCGTGCTCGACGCCCGAGGTGGCCGCGCTGTACGAGGCGCTCGGCTTCGAGATCGCCGGCGTCGAGGCCGACCGCGACCCGGCGCCGGCACGGCCGTGGGACGTGCTGCTCATGCTCGCCGCGGGTGACCCGGCCTGGCGCGACCTCGCGCACCCGGCGACGCTCGACGTCTACGACCGCTACCGCATCGGCGAGCAGGTCGCGCTCGTCGTCAACGACCCGGTGGTCGGCGAGGAGGGCGGCCTCACCACGACCCGCGACTACCGCACCTACGCCGAGGCGTTCGAGGCGAGCGCGGCCCGCAAGTGGGACCTCGTCCGCCGGCACGCGCGGCCCGGCCGGATCGTCGACGTGGGCTGCGGCGCCGGCGCGGTGCTCGCCCTGGCCGACCGGGAGCCAGCGCTGCGCGAGAGCGACCTGATCGGCGTCGAGGTCGCCCGGCACCTCTACGAGGAGTGCGTGCACCGCAAGGCGCAGGGCTGGTTCAGCAATCCCAACGTGTACTTCTACTGCCGCAACGTGCTCGGTGGCGCGGTCTTCCCGAGCCGGTCGGTCGACACGACGCTGACGTTCGCCCTGACGCATGAGATCTGGTCGTACGGGCACCGCCTCGACTCGGTGCGGGCGTTCGCGGCGGCCATCTACGAGCACACCATGCCCGGCGGGGTCTGGATCAACTCCGACGTGTGCGGCCCGGACGGGCGCGACCGGCGGGTCCGGCTCGCCCTGCAGGGTGCCGCCGCCCCCGCCCCGCCGCTCGACGGGCTCACCCGCGACGAGATCGCCGCGCTGGTCGAGGCCCTGCCGGTGCGGGCCCGCCTGGACCGGTTCGCCGCCGACTTCCACTTCCCGGTGCCGTTCACCGACCACGGCTCGTCCGTGGAGCTCGCCCTCGGCGACGCCATGGAGTTCCTCACCCACAAGGACTACCCCGACAACTGGCTGTCGGAGGCGCACGAGCAGTTCTGCGGGCTGGAGTTCGCCGACTGGAAGGCGCTGCTGACCGACGTAGGCTTCGAGGTGGACGGGGCGTCCCATGCCTGGCGCAACGACTGGATCGTCGACAACCGCATCGCACCTGGAGCCGAGCTGTCCACACTGGACGGCGCCCCGCTGGACTGGCCGGTGACCCACGTGCTCCTGGTCGCCCGGCGCCCGCTCAACACCTGAAAGGCAGCCGCCCATGGAAGCGTTGCAGTACGCCGAGTACGGCCCGTCGAGCGTCCTGCACGTCGTCGACGTGCCCGAGCCGACCGCCGGCCCCGGACGCATCCGCATCGCGGTACGCGCGGTCGGGGTCAATCCCTTCGACTGGAAGGTCCGCAGCGGCGCCTTCGGCGACACCACGCCGAGCCGCCTGCCGGTCATCCCCCACTCCGACGTGTCGGGGGTGGTCGACGAGGTGGGTCCCGGCGTCGACGGGGTCTCCGACGGCGACGAGGTCTTCGGCGTGTCCGCCGCCGGCGGCGCCGCCGCGTTCGTGGAGCTGAAGGTGTGGTACCCCAAGCCGCCCGGCATGTCGTTCGAGGAGGCCGCCGGCCTGCCCTCGGTCGTCGAGACGGCCGCCCGGGCCCTCGCGCTGCTGGGCCTGGAGAAGGGCCAGACGCTCGTCGTCAACGGCGCCGCCGGCGGCGTCGGCAGCGCGGCGACGCAGCTCGCGGTGGCCCGCGGCGCGACCGTCATCGGCACCGCCAGCGAGCGCAACCACGACTACATCCGCTCCCTCGGCGCCGTCCCGGTCACCTACGGCCCGGGCCTCGCCGGCCGGGTGCGGGCGCTCGCCCCGCAGGGCGTCGACCTGGCGCTGGACACGGCGGGCCGGGGCGCGGTCGCCGAGCTCGTCACGCTGACCCCCACGCCGGCCGACGTGGTGAGCATCGCCGACTTCGACGCGCCGAAGCTGGGCGCCCGGGTGACCGACGGCTCCGAGGGCCGCTCCTGGACGGCGCTGCGCGAGGCGGCCGGCCTGTTCGACCAGGGCCGCTTCCGGATGCCGGTCGAGGCGACGTTCCCGTTCGACCGCGCGGCCGAGGCCCACGACCTGAGCCAGTCCGGCCACGCCCGGGGCAAGATCATTCTGTTGCCGTGACCGGCAGCGGCTCCGGCCGCTTGCAGACCCGGCCGTCGCCGGACGAGCGCCCCAGCAGGTGCCGCCCCACCCAGGGCACCAGGTGCCGGCGCACCCACGCCAGCTCGGCGGCGACGGCCTGGTGCCGCCGGCGCGGCGCCGGCACCGGCAGCGGGGCCGTCCACGAGTCGTCGAACCCGGGCAGCCCCAGCGTGTAGGCGAGCGCCGCCCCGATCCGCTCGTGCCCCGCCGCGTTGGCGTGCAGCCGGTCGTCGCTCCACAGCCGCGGGTCGGACGCCACGGGGTGCGCACCGAGGTCGAGCAGCCGGGCCCCGCTCGCCGCGCTCGCCTCCCGGATCGCCGTGTTGAGGGCCAGCACCCGCCCCCGCAGCGGCTTCGCGATCGGCATCACCGGCGCCGGGTCGGGCAGGGTGAACGTGAGGACGGTCGCACCCTGCCCGACGAGCGCCGCCTGCATCGCCGCGAGGTCGCCGGCGACGGCCGCGACGTCGAACGAGGCCCGCAGGATGTCGTTCATCCCGGCGACCACGGTCACCAGGTCGGGCCGCAGGTCGAGGGCCGGCTCCAGCTGCTCGGCCCGGATCCTTGCTGTGGTGCGGCCGCGGATCGCCAGGTTCGCGTACTCCAGCCCGCCCTGCGCCGCGGCCACGTGCTGGGCGAAGCGGTCGGCCCAGCCCCGGTACCCGCCGCGGCCGTCCGGGTCGTCCATGCCCTCGGTCGTCGAGTCGCCGATCGCGACGTACCGCCGGAACGTCACGCCCCACGCTCCGCGTACGCCTCACGGGCGGCGAGCAGCTCGCCCAGGTGGTCGTCGGCCCACCGCCGGCAGGCGTCCATCGCCGGGAACAAGGACCGCCCGAGCGGCGTGATGGCATACTCGACGCGCGGCGGTACCTCGTCGTACTCCGAGCGCGTCACCATCCCGTCCCGCTCGAGCGCCCGCAGCGTCTCGGCGAGCACCTTGGCCGACACCCGGTGCATCGGCACGCGCAGCTCGGAGAACCGCCGCGGCCCGTCCCGCAGGCAGGTGAGCACCATCCCGGCCCACTTGTCCCCGATCCGGAACGGCATGACGCTGGACGGGCAGGCGGGGTCGAACAGGTCCCGTGGCAGAGCTTCGCGCACGAGCCGACCGTAGCGCACACCCCGGTTACGTTGCGGTTACCGTGGCCAGGCCCACTACGGTCCGCCGCATGACCTCGATCCTGCTCTACGGCGCATCCGGCCGGGCCGGCACCCAGATCCGCGCGGAGGCGGCCCGCCGCGGCCTGCACGTGACCCCGGCGCCGCGCACGTCCCCGCTGGCGGACGCGGCGAACGCGGACGTGGCGATCCGCACCGTCTACGGCCCGGACTTCGACGACGTCTACGTCGCCGGCACCCACCGCGTGCTGGCCGACCTGGAGCGGGCAGGCATCCCCCGGCTCCTGGTGGTCGGCCTGGCCTCGGTCCTCCCCGGCCCGGACGGCACCCCGCTGTTCCGGTCCCCGGACTTCCCCGAGGCGTGGCGCCCCTTCAGCGAGGCCCGCGCGGCGGAGCTGGACATCCTGCGCTCCTACGAGGGCCCGGTCGACTGGGCCGTCTGCGTCCCGCCGATGACCCTGGTGGCCGACGAGTCGGCCGGCTACACGTACGCCGAGCTGGCCAAGGCGGTCCTCGACGAGACGACGACCCCGCGCCACCACCGCGAGCACTACGCGTTGCCGGCCTAACGCCGGCGCTCATGATCGAGGGAACCGGATGGCTGCCATGGCAACCAGCTCGTTCCCTCGATCATGCGGCCCGAGCCGGCCTGAGAAACCTCGGCAAGCGCTCTGACCGCGAGAAGCGTCGGCCGCGTTGGATGAACGTCGGCCGCGTTGGATGACACGTCGGTCAGCGTTCGTCGTGGCCGGCTCGACCCACCCGAACCGCCAGCTCGCGACCCGCGCCACACCCGACTATCCGCGCGCCGGCCAACGCCAAAGCCCACCAACGCCGGCCAAATGCCAACGCGGGCCAACGCCGCTCAGGCCGACAACGCCGGCCAACGCCGCCCAATCTGACCAACGCCGCGCAACGCCGCCCAACGCCCCGCGTGGCCGCGCAACGCCAGGGAACGTCGGGGAGCGCGCCCGCGTGCGGTCCGAGCGGCAACGACGATGGGGCCAGGCCACCGCCCGGGTGGGCAGCGGCCTGACCGGCATCGTGAACGTTCGTGGTCAGCGCACTACTAGACGGACTTCTGGTACGAGCGGAACGTCCGGGTCGACAGCCACAGCATCGCCGCCGCCAGGAGGATCAGCGCGCCGCCGTACCGGGCGGCGTCGGCCCAGTCGACCGTGCTGGACAGGGCGGCCCGGGACGCGCGCAGCGCCCAGTTCACCGGGTTGCCGTCGGCCAGGGCCTGCATCCAGCCCGGCATCAGGGACGGCGCCATGAAGGCCGACGACAGGAACGTCAGCGGTAACAGCAGCAGCGTGTTGAGGCCGATGATGGTCTCGCGCTGGCGGACCAGCATGCCGACCGTGTTGGACAGCGCGCTGAAGATCGTTCCGAGCAGGGCCGCGGACAGGATCAGGAAGACCGCGCCGAGCAGGCCGCCGGGCAGGGACGCGCCGGCCAGCAGCCCGAGCAGGACGATGATCACGGCCTGGATGGTCACGCTGAGGACCTGCTCGATGACGACCGCCGTGAGGATGGCGCCGCGGGACACCGGGGTGCTCAGGAAGCGGTTCATGGTGCCGCGGTCGATCTCCTCCAGCACCCCCATGCCGGACCACATGCTCGATGAGATGGCCGTCATGACCACGACGCCGGGCACGAGGAAGTCGAGGTAGCTGCCGCCGCCGAAGCCGGGCAGCTCGACGATGCGCCGGAAGAGGTTGCCGAACAGGAACAGCCAGATCGCCGGCTGGATCAGCGTGATGAGCAGGAACGCGGGCTGCCGGACGAACACCTTGAGCCGGCGGGCGGTGAGGTGGACGAGGTTCATGCCGCCACCTCCGTGATCCGGTGGCCGGCATGGCGCAGGTACACGTCGTCGAGGCTCGGCCGGGCGACCGTCACCGTCGCCACCCGCAGGCCGGCCGCGTCGAGCGCGGCGAGCACGGCCGGCACGGCGGCGGCCCCGTCGTCGGCGCGGGCGGACAGCCGGGCGCCGTCGAGGGTGATCTCCCGCAGGCCGGGGACCCGCTCGGCGGCGGAGCGGGCCCGCGCGACGTCGGCGCCGGCCTCGAGCTCCAGGTGCACGGCGTCGCCCCGCAGCTCGCCCTTCAGCTTGTCGGGCGGCCCCTCGGCGACGACCCGCCCGCCGTCGACGATGACCAGGCGGTCGGCGAGCCGGTCGGCCTCGTCGAGGTAGTGCGTGGTGAGCAGGACGGCCATGTCGTCGCCGGCCAGCCGGGCGATCTCGGCCCACAGCGCGGTGCGCCCCTCCGGGTCGAGGCCGGTCGTCGGCTCATCGAGGAACAGCACCTCCGGGCGATGAACGAGGCCCATGGCGACGTCGAGGCGGCGCTGCATGCCGCCGGACCAGTCGCGCACCACCCGCTGCTGGGCGTCGGCCAGTTCGAAGCGCTCGAGCAGCTCGTCGACGCGGCGACGCAGCCCCGCGCCGCGCATCCCGAACAGGCGGCCCTGGAGGGTCAGGTTGTCGCGGCCGGTCGCCGCCGGGTCGGCGCCCGAGCGCTGGGCGACGACGCCGATGACCCGCCGCACCTTGTCGGGCGCGGCGCCGACGTCGTGGCCGGCGACGGTGGCGGTGCCGCTGTCGGGCCGGGCGAGCGTGGTGAGGATCTTGACGGTGGTCGACTTGCCGGCGCCGTTGGGCCCGAGCAGGCCGAGCACCTCCCCGCGCTCCACGGTGAGCGAGAGGTGGTCGAGGGCGGTGACGCCCTTGGGGTACGTCTTGACGAGGTCGTGCGCCGTCACGGCAGCAGCCATGGTGGGTCTCCGGTTCCCGAGCTGGGGACCGGACCGCGGGGGTTCGCTAAGCTGGTGGTTGCAGACACCTTGTGCCGTGCTCGTTCCCGCGGGCCGGTCGAGGGATTCTCTGGGCCCCGGCCGTGGTGTTCCCGCACCCCGGCCGGGGCTTTCGCATCAGAAGGGTTCGCCGAACTGCAGCTCCCCCGTCTCGTGGTAGTGCCGCCACTCCGCCATGCCGGGCAGGGTGCCGGCCTTGAGCTCCGTCAGCAGGCCGTCGAGCCAGTCACGCTCGGCCCGCTGCAGGGCCACCGAGTACTCCGTCTCGATGAGGAAGATGCGGGGCACGGTGTGGCTCCACTCCTCCAGCATCTCGGTGACGATCCGGATCTCCTCGTCGAGCACGCGGATGCGCCCGCCGACGAGCGACATCACCTCGTCGGGCGGGAGCACACCCACGACGGACAGCGCCGCCTTGAGCCTCGGATACTCCCGCTCGGGCACGGCGAGGATGTCGCGGAGCCAGTCGGCCGCCTCGGCCCGCCCGGCATCGGTGATCTGGTAGACGGTGCGCTCGGGGCGACGACCTTCCCGGGTCGTCTCCGCCGCCTCGATGAAGCCGTGCCTCTCGAGGTTCTGCACCACCGTGTACAGCGAGCCCCACTGGATCTTGACGTCCTGCTCCTTGCCGCGGCCCCGCATCTCGGCGGCCATCTCATACGGGTGCATGGGCCGCTGGAACAGGGTCGCGAGCACGTGGAGGCCGAGCAGGTTGCCGACCTTGCGCCGCTTGGCCACCCGCCCACCCCCTATACGCCGACGGATGCTCGTGGGCGAGTATACGCCTACGAGGAGCCGAGCGCGAACTCCTCGAACCGCTCGGCCACCCCGTCCAGGTCGTCCTGCTCGGCCGCGGTCACCCGGTCGCCCTCGGTGGTCTCGATCCGCCAGCGCCGCTGGGCCGGCACGAACGCCACCCGGATCGAGGAGCCGTCCTCCCGCCAGAGCACGGCCGAGCGGTTGTCCTCGTGCAGCCGGCCGAGGAAGTCGCGGATGTCCGACCGGGTCGGGTGGTGCGCGAGCGACCCGTCCTCGGTGGCCATCCGCGGCACCGGCACGCGCAGCAGGCGCCGGGGCTGCCAGAGGGCCGCCGGCTGATGCCGGCCCGGGCGCTGGAAGCACAGCAGTTCGCAGTCGTCGGCGAGCTTGTGCACGAACGTGAGGGTCTCCGCCGGGGTGTCGGCGTGCAGGCTCAGCAGCACGTAGCCCCCGGCGCCGGCGACCGGCCCGGCCCACCGCCGCGGATCGACCCCGGCGAGCACCTCGCGGTGGAACCGCTCGACGCCGGGATCGGGCGCGGCCCATCCGTCGTCGCCGCGCCGAAGCGCTTCGTATCGGTCGACGCCCTGGTCAACCGTGATCGGCCGAGCCTCGTACCAGACACCGACCTCGATCAGCTCCGCCATGGAAGACCACCGTACGGAACCGCCAGAAATTGGCGCAACTCAGCCACGCACGGTACCGGTGCCATCACCCGAGCTGGGCGGTCACCGTCTCCACGAGTCCGGCCGCATCGGTCGTCGTCATCACGAACGCGCCCGAGACCGGCGGCGCCAGATCGACCGTCACCGTCGTCAGGGGCAGCAGGGCCACCCGGCCCCAGTCGGTCGCCCGGCCGGAGGGCTCGGCCCGGGCGCCGGCGATGTCGGACCACTGGACGGTCACCGGGGCGTACCGCCGCCCGCCGGCATAGCTGCGGACCGCGACATAGAGCCCCTCCGCCGTCGGCGTCACCCGCACCGGCAGCCCGCCGCCGAACCGGAACGCGGCGGCGACGCCGAGGTCCCACAGCCCGACGGCCTGGTCGAGGGGAATGTGCCCGGTCCAGGTCCGCTTCCCGGCCGCGTGCTGGGCCCGCAGCCGGTGCCGGCCCCACCACTGCACCACGAACACCGGGGCGGCGAGGGCGGCGACCACGCCGACGAAGACGGCCAGGGCCGACCGCTGCCCGAGCAGCGGCAGCCCGACCGGCAGCGCGGCGGCGAGGACGAGCCAACCCGGACGCGCCCGACCACCCCCCACGAGTTCATGGTCCCTCACCAGTACGGTGACGCGGGCCGGTCCGTGCGTCAGGATGAGCCGTGCCCATCGCGCGTGCAGCATCCATCGCCCTCCTGGCGGCCGCGGCGCTCGCCGGCTGCGGCGGCGGTCAGCCGGCCGCCGCACCCCTGCCCGCCGCTCCGCTGATCGCCACCTCACCGTCGCCTTCGGTGACGCGGTCGCCGTCCGCCGCGCCGAGCCCGTCCGCGACCGCGGTGCCGGTCCCAGCCGGCGTCACCGCCGGCATCGTGATCTACGACCGGCAGGCCGGCACGTTCGTACTCCAGCAGAAGGCGAGCTGGCGGTTCCGGTCGGCGTCGCTGGTCAAGCTGCTCATCGCGCTCGACTACTTCTGGAACAAGGGCCCGGCCTACACGGTGCCGGCCGCCGACCGGCCGAAGCTCGACGTGATGCTGCGCAGCAGCGACGACGCCGCCGCGACGTCGCTGTGGAAGGCGGACGGCTCCCGCGAGGTCGTGATCCGGATGGTGCAGCGCCTCGGCCTGCAGGACACCGCCCCGCCGCCGGTCAGCCAGCCGGGGTACTGGGGCTACACGGCGGTCAGCGCCGCGGACCTCGTCCGGGTGTACCGCTACCTGTTCGACAAGGCGCCGGCCCCGGTCCGCGAGTACATCATGGGCGACCTGCACGCATCGACGAAGTGCGGCACCGACAAGTACGACCAGTCGTTCGGCATCCCGAGCGCCTTCCGCAAGCCGTGGTCGGCCAAGCAGGGCTGGTCGGGCTTCGGCGACACCCCGGCGACCCCCTGCATGGCCGGCGCGGCGGACAGCGGGACCGGCCCCGAGCTCGTGCCCGTCGCCGCGCCGAACAACCCGGACATGAGCGGCGAGGTGCTGCACACGACCGGCACCGTGGGCGAGGGCGACCGCTACCTGGTGGCGGTGCTGACCGTGCACCCGAACGGCACGAAGTTCGCGACCGCCGCGAGCACCCTCACGAAGATCGTGCGATCACTGCCGCTGCCGCAAGAGACAAAATCATGATTCCAGCAGTACCGCCGGAAGCCCGAACTGCTCGAAGAGCCCGGGCCCGAAGGTGGTGAACTCGGCGACCTTCCCGTCCGCCATCCGCACGACGTCGAGCTTGAACGCCCGGAACTCGCGCTCGCCGGGCGCCCGCAGGTAGCTGGCGGCGGCCGGGGTGCGGTTGGCGCTCGTGGGCACGAGGCGCCAGTCGCCCATCCCGCCGTTGAAGGCGCGGTCGAGCAGCCCCAGGAACGCGTCGATCCCGCAGTACACCTGGGAAAGCGGCGGCATCGTGACGCGGATGTCCTCCCGGAGGAGCGCCACGGCCGCACCGATGTCGGCGCGCTCATGGGCGTCGATGAGCTGGGCCAGCAGGCGGCGCTCGCTCTCGTCCGGTGCCTGCGGCTGCGCCGGCCGGGCGGTCCGGAGCGTCGCGCGGGCCCGCTGCAGGGCGCTGTTCGCCGACGCGACGGAGAGGTCGAGCAGTTCGGCGGTCTCGGTCGCCGACCAGTCGAGCACGTCGCGCAGCAGCAGCACGGCGCGCTGCTTCGGCGGCAGGAGCTGGATCGCGGTGAGGTACGCGAGCTCGATCGTCTCCCGCGCGACCACGACCGCGTCGGGCTGCTCGTCGGACGGCGCCGCCTGGTCGAGCAGCTGGTCGGGATAGGGCTGCAACCAGGTCACCTCCTGCCCGCTCGGCGGGCGGCGGCCGTGCCGGCGGATGGCGTCGAGGCAGACGTTGGTGGCGATCCGGTACAGCCAGGCGCGCGGGTTGGTGCCCGGCTCGAAGCGCTCCTGGTGCCGCCACGCGCGCAGGAACGTCTCCTGCACGGCGTCGTCGGCCTCCTCGAACGACGCGAGCATCCGGTAGCAGTGGACGTGCAGCTCACGGCGGTGGCGTTCGAAGAGTTCCCGGAAGTCCACATCGGGCACGGTACTCGTGTAGATGTGGGGACGACGGCTCCGACCTGTTGGTGTCCTGACTTCCGATCGAGGAGCGCACCGTGAAGTACCTGCTGCTGATCCACATGAACCCCGATGTCTGGTCGACGCTGACGCAGGCCGACGTCGACGAGGTCATGGCCGGCCACGACCGGTTCATCAAGACCATCATCGAGTCCGGAGAGATGGTCAGCACGCACGCACTGGCCGACCCGAAGGAGAGCGCCGTCGTACGCATCCGCGGCGGGGCCGAGACCGTGACCGACGGGCCGTACGTCGAGGCCAAGGAGTTCATGGCCGGCTTCTACCTCGTCGAGTGCGAGTCCAAGGAGCGCGCCACCGAGCTGGCGGCGATGATCCCGGACGCGAAGTGGAACGCGATCGAGGTTCGCCCGATCGTGTACTCCCAGGACGCGTGACGCTGCGTGATGACGCGTGGCCGGTCCGTGGAGCAACGGACCGGCCAAGCGGCTTTTGTCGGTGGGGGCTCGTAGACTCGCGGCCGTGGATTCACGAGCGGTCGAGGTCCTGCGGCGCGTGTTCGGCTACGACGCCTTCCGCGGCCAGCAGCAGGAGATCATCGAGCACGTCATCACCGGCGGCGACGCGCTCGTGCTCATGCCGACCGGCGGCGGCAAGTCGCTGTGCTACCAGATCCCCGCGCTCGTCCGCGACGGCGCCGCGGTCGTGGTCTCCCCGCTCATCGCGCTCATGCAGGACCAGGTCGACGCGCTGACCGAGCTCGGCGTGCAGGCCGGCTTCGTCAACTCCACGCTCGACTTCGACACCCGCCGCGTCGTCGAGGCGCGGTTCGCCGCAGGCGAGCTCGACCTGCTCTACCTGGCACCGGAGGCGCTCGCGTCGCAGTCGACGCTGCGGCTGCTGGAGCGCGGCCGGATCGCGCTGTTCGCCATCGACGAGGCGCACTGCGTCTCGCAGTGGGGCCACGACTTCCGGCCCGACTACCTCAACCTGAACATGCTGCACGAGCGCTGGCCCGACGTGCCCCGCATCGCGCTGACCGCGACCGCCACCACGGCGACGCACCGCGAGATCGCCACCCGGCTCAACCTGGGCGAAGCGCGGCACTTCGTGGCGAGCTTCGACCGCCCCAATATTCAGTACCGCATCGTGGCCAAGCAGGACCCGCGCCGCCAACTGCTCGACCTGCTGCGCACCGAGCACCGCGGCGACGCCGGGATCGTCTACTGCCTGTCCCGCAACTCGGTGGAGAAGATCGCCGAGTTCCTCAAGGACAACGGCATCCCCGCGCTGCCCTATCACGCCGGCCTCGACGCGGACGTCCGCGCCACCAACCAGTCCCGCTTCCTGCGCGAGGACGGCCTGGTCATGGTCGCCACGATCGCGTTCGGCATGGGCATCGACAAGCCCGACGTCCGCTTCGTCGCCCACCTCGACCTGCCGAAGTCCGTCGAGGGCTATTACCAGGAGACCGGCCGCGCGGGCCGCGACGGCCTGCCGTCCACGGCCTGGCTGGCCTACGGGCTGCAGGACGTGGTCCAGCAGCGCAAGCTCATCGAGGGCTCCGACGGCGACGCCGCCCACCGCCGCAACCTCGGCGGCCACCTCGACGCGATGCTCGCCCTGTGCGAGACGGTCGAGTGCCGCCGCGTCCAGCTGCTGGCCTACTTCGGCGAGCAGAGCACCCCGTGCGGCAACTGCGACACCTGCCTCGCCCCGCCCGAGTCCTGGGACGGCACGGTGGCCGCCCAGAAGCTCCTGTCGACGGTCTACCGCCTGCACCGCGAGCGCAACCAGAAGTTCGGCGCCGGCCAGTGCATCGACATCCTGCTCGGCAAGAAGACCGAGAAGGTCGTCCAGTGGCACCACGACGAGCTGACCGTCTTCGGCGTCGGCGCCGACCTGCGCGAGGCCGAGTGGCGCGCCGTGGTCCGCCAACTCCTGGCCCAGGGCCTGCTGGCCGTCGAGGGCGACTACGGCACGCTGGTCCTCACCGACACGAGCGGCGAGGTCCTCGGCCGCCGTCGCCAGGTGATGCTCCGCCGCGAGCCCGACCGCCCGGTCTCCCCGTCGAAAGCGGCCCGCGCCGCCAAGTCCCGCGCCGAGACTCCCGACCTCACCCCCGAGGCGACGGCCCTGTTCGAGCACCTGCGCGCCTGGCGCGCCGCGACGGCCAAGGAGCAGAGCGTCCCGGCCTACGTCATCTTCCACGACGCCACGCTGCGCCAGATCGCCGCCGAGGCCCCCCGCACGCTGCCGGCCCTGGCCACGGTCAACGGCGTGGGCGAGAACAAGCTGGCCAAGTTCGGGCAGCAGATCCTGGACACCATCGCCAACGCCACCCCGTAACCCCGGCGCCGGTCGATTGCGCCCGCTCGCCCCGAACAGCGATCAGTCCGGCGCTCATCCATGATCAAGGGAAGATTCTGGTCGCTATGACAGCCAGATCGCGCCCTTGATCATGGGGCGGTGCATGCCCGGGCGGTCACAGTGACGGGTCGTAGGCGTGCAGGCCCAGCAGCACGCCCGCCGGGTCCACGACGTAGCAGCCCTTGCCCACGCCGGGCAGGGTGAAGGGCTCCACCACCACCCGGCCGCCGTGTGCGCGGACCGACTCCAGAGTCGGCTCCAGCGCCTCCACGCGGATGACCGGGACCGCCCTCGGCTGGCCGTCGCGGGACGGGAGCAGGGCCGTATCCACGCCAGGGGCGTCGCCGTGCGCGGAGACCAGGTAGTCCGGGGTGGAGAACGGGGCCGCGTCCCAGCCGAACACCGCGGCCATGAAGGCGCGGCTGGCCGGCAGGTCGGGGGTGTTGATCTCGACATAGCTGACCGGCTGGGTCATCTCGGCTCCCACCTGCAGGGACCGTAATCGGTCCGCCCAATCCAGCACCACCGACAGCGAGCCCGCCGCCAGGCGGTGCCAGCGGTGCCGGCCGCGGGTCTCCGAGCGGATCAGGCCCGCGTCCTGCAGGACCTTGAGGTGCTGGGACACCGCCGGGCGGCTCACCGGGAGCAGCTCGGCCAGCTGGCCCGTCGTCGCCTCGCCGTAGGCCAGCCGTTGCAGCATCGCCCGGCGCGACCCGTCGGCCAGCGCACCCAGAACAAGATCCAACGTCATCGGTAAGACGAACCTTACGCGTAAGACCTCACTTACGCAATCGCGGCACGTGGCGGCGGTACGCGCTCACGCTCGGCTCGCCCGTGAGCCAGAAGCGCCATGGGATGTCGTGGGCGCTCGCGACGCCCACCCGGGGGCCGGCGCTCACCGACGAGGGATCGACCGGGGCCGGTGGCGGGGACAGCAGGAGCGGGCCGGTGCCGTCGACCATCGACGTGCCGTTCGCCTCCTTGCCGATGCCCAGCGCCTGCACCAGGCGGGCCGGTCCGCGAGCCAGCTCGCGCGCTGCGAGCCGGCCCGCGAGCCGCCCTTCGGACTGACCCTCGGCCTGGCCTTCGGGCTGGCCCGCGGACCGGCCCACAGACTGACCTGCGGACTGGCCCTCGGGCTGGCCCGCGGACCTACCTGCAGACCTACCTGCGGACCGGTCTTCGGACTGGGCCGCGGGCGGGCCGGGACGGCGCCGCGGCTCGCGATCATGTGGATCTTCCGCCGCGGCCAGCCGCGCAAGCTCACCCGCGGC